>NZ_JBIVGT010000011.1:0-33053 GCF_044748825.1 Pseudomonas sp. NPDC089741
GTCGCTGTCGATGGTGGTGATTGCGGCACTGGTCGGCGCCGACGGACTCGGCAAACCGGTGGTCAACGCACTGAACACTGCTGATATCGCCTTGGGCTTCGAAGCGGGCCTGGCGATCGTACTGCTGGCGATCATGCTCGACCGTATCTGCAAACAACCCGACGCCAAAGTAGGGGGTGACGCATGAGCATAATTCGCTTCGAAGACGTAGACGTAATCTTCTCCAAGGATCCACGCGAGGCGCTCAAGCTGCTCGATCAGGGCATGACCCGCAACGAGATCCTGAAGAAAACCGGGCAGATCGTCGGTGTGGAAAAAGCCACGCTGGACGTCAACAAGGGCGAAATCTGCGTGCTGATGGGCCTGTCCGGTTCGGGCAAGTCGAGCCTGCTGCGCTGCATCAACGGCCTCAACACCGTGAGCCGCGGCAAGCTGTTCGTCGAGCATGAAGGCAAGCAGATCGACATCGCCTCCTGCACCCCGGCCGAACTGAAAATGATGCGCACCAAACGCATCGCCATGGTCTTCCAGAAGTTCGCCCTGATGCCGTGGCTGACGGTGCGCGAGAACATCAGTTTCGGTCTGGAAATGCAGGGCCGCCCGGAGAAGGAACGCCGCAAGCTGGTCGATGACAAGCTCGAACTGGTCGGCCTGACGCAATGGCGCAACAAGAAGCCTGACGAACTCTCTGGCGGTATGCAGCAACGTGTCGGTCTGGCGCGCGCGCTGGCGATGGACGCCGATATTTTGCTGATGGACGAACCGTTCTCGGCCCTCGATCCGCTGATCCGTCAGGGTCTGCAGGATGAACTGCTGGAACTGCAGCGCAAGCTGAGCAAGACCATCGTGTTCGTAAGCCACGACCTCGATGAGGCACTGAAGCTCGGCAGCCGCATCGCGATCATGAAGGACGGCCGGATCATCCAGTACAGCGTGCCGGAAGAGATCGTGCTGAACCCGGCGGACGACTATGTGCGGACCTTCGTGGCACACACCAATCCGCTCAACGTGCTGTGCGGGCGCAGCCTGATGCGCACGCTGGACAACTGCAAACGCATCAACGGTTCGGTGTGCCTCGATCCGGGCGGTGATTCGTGGCTGGATCTGGCTGAAGGCAACACCATCAAGGGTGCGCGGCAGAATGGTTCAGTGCTGAACCTGCAGAACTGGGCGCCGGGGCAAGCGGTTGAAGGCCTGGAGCGTAAACCGACGCTGGTGGACTCGAACATCGGCATGCGCGATGCGTTGCAGATTCGTTATCAGACCGGCAACAAGCTGGTGCTGCACGATAACAATCATGTGGTGGGGATCCTGGGCGACAGTGAGTTGTATCACGCGTTGCTGGGCAAGAACCTCGGTTAAGGCGGGATAAAAAAAGGGATCGCGGTGAGCGATCCCTGATCGTTCCCACGCTCTGCGTGGGAATGCAGCCCGGGACGCTCCGCGTCCCACAACAGCGGACGCAGAGCGTCCATTGAGACATTCCCACGCAGAGCGTGGGAACGATCACGCAAAAGGGGCTCAATCGAGCCCCTTTTGTTTTAGCGGTTTAGCTATACACCCGGCCAAGGAGCTGCCGATGGCTTTCAAACTGATCGAGCACATCCCGCGTGATCTGATCCTGAGTGAAACCCATCAGGTCGTAATCCTGGCTGCCGTTGTGCAAATACACTTCAGCACGGTAGTAACGCTGGCGCGCTTCATCGGACTGGGCCGATTCGGTCGGGGTCGCCAGATAGCCGTCCAGGCTGACTTCATAGACGAAAGGGTTGCCCTCTTCCATCTCTACGCGCACGCCCATGCAGCGCTTGGATTTACCCAACAGCGTCTGCACTGTCAGACCCTGCGCACGCATCTGCGCGGTGGCATCTTCCAGCGCCGGGCTGACCTGCTTGTCCATGAAACGCTGCACCACCGATTGGCTCGGTTGCAGGTCCAGTTGCGTCAGACGCTCGCTGAAACCGCGACGACCGCGCTCTGCCAGTTGCGCTTGCTCCTGTTCGATCTGCACGTCCTGGCGCATCGCCTTGTGCAGGCCGAACATGAAGAACACCAGCACCACCGAGAACGGCAGACCGGCCAGCACCACCATGGTTTGCATGGCTTCGAAGTTACCGGCGAACAACAGGCCGATCGTCACCAGAGTGATCACTGCCGACCAGAAAATCCGCAGCCAGTGCGGCGCATCTTCATCGACATTGCCGCCCTTGCAGGACAGATTCGCCATCATTACCGCGCCGGAGTCGGCCGGGGTCAGGAACAGCACGAAGCCAACGAAGATCGACACACCGATAACGACTTTCGACGCCGGGTAATGTTCAAGCAACTGATAGATCGCCATCGACGGCTGTTCCAGCGCCGTCTTGCCGAGCTCCACCGCCCCATGGTTCATCACCAGGTCCAGCGCCGAGTTACCGAAGATCGACAGCCAGGCCAAAGTGAAGCCCAGTGGAATCAGCAGCACGCCGGCGACCAGTTCACGCACCGTACGACCACGGGAAATACGCGCGATGAACATGCCTACGAATGGTGCCCAGGAAATCCACCATGCCCAATAGAACAGCGTCCACAGGCCCATCCAGCGCTCGGACTTGGCGTTGTCGCCTTCGTACACATAAAGGTCGAAGGTTTTCAGCACGATGCCATTGAGGTAATCGCCGATGTTCTGCACGAAGCCGTTGAGCAGGTGCAGGGTCGGGCCGAACAGCAGGACGAAAATCAGCAGACCGCTGAACAGCACGATGTTCAGGTTGGACAGACGGCGGATGCCGTTTTCCACACCGGACACGGCAGCGATGGTCGCCACGGTGCTCATCACGATGATCACGATCAAAAGGTTAGTGTTGCTGTGTTCCATGCCGAACAGGTTTTCCAGGCCCGACGACACTTGCAGCGAACCGATCCCCAGGTTCGTCACCAGACCCAGCAGGGTCACGAACATGCCGAAGCCGTCTACCGCGTGACCGGCCGCGCCTTTGACCCAACGCTCGCCGACCAGCGGATACAGCGCCGAACGCAGTGCCAGCGGCTGGTTATGGCGGTAAGCAAAGTACGCCACGGCCAGACCGACCAGTGCGTAGATCGCCCAGCCGTGCAGGCCCCAGTGCAGGAACGTCAGTTGCACCGCCTGACGCGCGGCCATGTTGGTGGCCGAGGCGCCTTCCGGCGGATTGAAGTAGTGATCCAGCGGCTCGGACGCGCCGAAGTACAGCAGCGAAATACCGATACCCGACGAGAACAGCATCCCCGCCCAGGCGCCGTAACTGAAATCCGGGGTGTCATCCTTGCTGCCCAGTTTGAGTTTGCCGTACGAGGAAAACGCCAGGCCGACGACAAATACCAGGTAGGCGGCGATCACCACCATGTAGTACCAGCCGAAGCTGCGCGACAACCAGGCCTGAGCGATACCCAACAGTCTGCCGGCCTCTTGCGGGGCGATAATCAGAATGGCGGTCAACAACAGAATCAGCGCGGTAGAGGTGTAAAACACCCAACCGTTGACCGTCACCTTCTCGGGCGGGGTCTTTATAAGCGAGGCAGAACTCATGGCACAAATGCTCCAGGCAGTGCGAGAGAAGAACACAAGGCAACACGGAACCCGACCAATCGGTTAGTTGGCAGCCGACCGGCGGGTGATATAAAGACATCCCGGAAAAAGCCCGAACCTGCCGAAATGGCGCTGCGAATCGCTTTCGTGGCCGAAGGTGCGGACGTTCATCCGAAACCCGGCCCTGAGCGTCTTGCCCTTTCAACACGTCCATCGAATCGCGAACCGCGCCATGCCCCACGCAGGTTTCAAGCATTTTCGGATGTCGGTTTTATCGCCACTTACACGCAGGAAAAATCTGTAGGCAGCGACGATTTGTCGCAGATCTTATTCTTTGTTGATTGAACGTTCAATCAAAACAAAATAGACTGGCCGTCAATCCGATAGGCGTCATTCGCCGCTCGGAAGGCCTAAGGAGATGTGCAAGATGCCCAAGGTCGGTATGCAACCCATCCGCCGCCAACAACTGATCGAAGCCACTTTGCAGGCAGTCGATCAGGTCGGAATGGGGGACGCCAGCATTGCGCTGATCGCCCGTTTGGCCGGTGTCTCGAATGGCATCATCAGTCATTACTTTCAGGACAAGAACGGCCTGATTGCCGCCACGATGCGGTATCTGATGAACGTCCTCAGCGAGAACGTCACCCTGCGCCGCCAAGCGCTGGCAGATGACAGCCCACGGGCGCATCTGCAGGTGATCATCGAAGGCAACTTCGACGCCAGCCAGGTCAATGGCCCGGCAATGAAAACCTGGCTGGCCTTCTGGGCCACCAGCATGCACCAGCCGTCTTTGCACAGGTTGCAGCGGATCAACGATCACCGTCTGTATTCCAACCTGTGCTGCGAGTTCCGCCGTGTGTTGCCGCTCGAAGATGCGCGCACCGCAGCGCGTGGCCTGGCAGCGTTGATCGACGGCTTGTGGTTGCGCGGCGCTTTGTCGGGAGACGCTTTCGACACGGCGCAGGCGCAACAGATCGCTTACGAATACATGGATTTCCAATTGGCCAAGAAGGTGAGCTAGAGCACACAGAAAACGCTCGGCCCCTGAACGCCACCGCAGCCTCACCGCGGTGGTCAACGCCAACCACTAATGCACTTGCGAGGACACTATGGCCCGTTTCGAACTGCAAAAACTCTACATCGATGGCGCGTACTCCGACGCTGGCAGCGATGCCACCTTCGAAGCCATCAACCCGGCGAACGGTGAAGTCCTCGCCCAAGTGCAACGTGCGACCAAGGAAGACGTCGAACGCGCTGTGGTCGCTGCTGAAAAGGGTCAGAAAATCTGGGCCGCAATGACCGCCATGGAGCGTTCGCGCATCCTGCGTCGTGCCGTCGACATCCTGCGCGAGCGCAACGATGAACTGGCCGCGCTGGAAACCCTGGACACCGGTAAATCCTTCTCCGAAACCAAGTACGTCGACATCGTTACCGGCGCTGACGTGCTGGAATACTACGCAGGCCTGGTGCCGGCGATCGAAGGCGAGCAGATTCCACTGCGTGACACTTCTTTCGTCTACACCCGTCGCGAGCCGCTGGGCGTGGTTGCCGGCATCGGCGCGTGGAACTACCCGATCCAGATCGCGCTGTGGAAATCCGCGCCAGCCCTGGCGGCCGGTAACGCGATGATCTTCAAGCCAAGCGAAGTCACCTCGCTGACCACCCTGAAACTGGCCGAGATTTTCACTCAAGCCGGTCTGCCAAACGGCGTGTTCAACGTCCTGACCGGCAGCGGCCGTGAAGTCGGCACCTGGTTGACCGAGCACCCGCGCATCGAAAAAATCTCCTTCACCGGCGGCACCGACACTGGCAAGAAAGTAATGGCCAGCGCTTCGGCTTCGTCGCTGAAGGACGTGACCATGGAACTGGGCGGCAAATCCCCGCTGATCATCTGCGACGACGCCGATCTGGATCGCGCTGCCGACACCGCGATGATGGCCAACTTCTACAGCTCCGGTCAGGTCTGCACCAACGGCACTCGCGTGTTCGTACCGGCGCACCTGAAAGCCGCTTTCGAAGCCAAGATCGTTGAGCGCGTTGCACGCATCCGCGTCGGCAACCCGGAAGACGAAAACACCAACTTCGGCCCACTGGTCAGCTTCGCGCACATGGAAAGCGTGCTGGGCTACATCGCCAAGGGCAAAGAAGAGGGCGCCCGCGTACTGTGCGGCGGCGACCGTCTGACCGACGGCGAATTCGCCAAAGGCGCATTCGTCGCACCGACCGTGTTCACCGATTGCACCGACGACATGACTATCGTCCGTGAAGAAATCTTTGGCCCGGTCATGGCGATCCTCTCTTACGAAACCGAAGAAGAAGTGATCCGCCGCGCCAACGACACCGACTTCGGTCTGGCCGCCGGTATCGTCACCAAAGACCTGAACCGCGCGCACCGCGTGATTCATCAACTGGAAGCCGGTATCTGCTGGATCAACGCCTGGGGCGAGTCTGACGCAAAAATGCCGGTCGGCGGTTACAAGCAGTCGGGTGTCGGCCGTGAGAACGGCATCAGCTCGCTGAACAACTTCACCCGCATCAAATCGGTACAGGTCGAGCTGGGCGATTACGTCTCGGTGTTCTAAGACCCGAGTCTTGTATTGCTCGTGAGGCCGTCTTCGCGAGCAGGCTCGCTCCCACAGGAGATCCCATTCCAATGTGGGAGCGAGCCCGCTCGCGAATCGAGTGCAAAGCACTCGTCAGGCCCGACCTGACCACATCTAAAGAGGGTGCATCCAATGTCCCAAGAATTCGATTACATCATCATCGGTGCCGGCTCGGCCGGTAACACCCTGGCGACCCGTCTGACTGAAGACGCCGGCGTCACCGTTCTGCTGCTCGAAGCAGGCGGCCCTGACTACCGTTTCGACTTCCGCACGCAAATGCCGGCTGCACTGGCGTTCCCGCTGCAAGGTCGTCGCTACAACTGGGCTTACGAAACCGACGCCGAGCCACACATGGACGGTCGCCGGATGGAATGCGGTCGCGGCAAAGGCCTCGGCGGTTCTTCGCTGATCAACGGCATGTGCTACATCCGCGGTAACGCGATGGACTACGACGGCTGGGCGAAACTGCCGGGGCTGGAAAACTGGTCGTATCTCGACTGCCTGCCGTACTTCCGCAAAGCCGAAACCCGTGACATCGGCCCGAACGACTACCACGGTGGCGAAGGCCCGGTCAGCGTGACCACGCCGAAGGCTGGCAACAACCCGCTGTTCCACGCCATGGTTGAAGCTGGTGTACAGGCCGGTTACCCGCGCACCGAAGACTTGAACGGTTACCAGCAGGAAGGCTTCGGCCCGATGGATCGCACCGTCACGCCGAAAGGCCGTCGTGCTTCCACCGCCCGTGGTTACCTCGACACCGCTAAAAAGCGTTCGGCCCTGACCATCGTCACCCACGCCCTGACCGACAAGATTCTGTTTGAAGGCAAGCGTGCCGTTGGCGTGCGTTACCTGATCGGCGCCGCTGAAGAGCGCGTCGAAGTCAAAGCACGCAAGGAAGTCCTGCTGTGCTCCGGCGCCATCGCTTCGCCGCAGATTCTGCAGCGCTCCGGTGTCGGCCCTGCCGAACTGCTGAACTCGCTCGACATTCCGGTCGTTCACGATCTGCCGGGCGTCGGTGAAAACCTGCAGGATCACCTTGAGCTGTACCTGCAATACGCCTGCACCCAGCCAGTTTCGCTGTACCCGTCGCTGCTCTGGTACAACCAGCCGGCCATCGGTGCCGAGTGGTTGTTCAACGGCACCGGCATCGGCGCCAGCAACCAGTTCGAAGCCGGCGGTTTCATTCGTTCGCGTCCGGAGTTCGAATGGCCGAACATTCAGTACCACTTCTTGCCGGTGGCGATTAACTACAACGGCAGCAACGGTGTGAAAGAGCACGGTTTCCAGGCGCACATGGGTTCCATGCGTTCGCCGAGCCGTGGTCGCATCCAGGCCAAGTCGAAGGATCCGCGCGAGTATCCGAGCATCCTCTTCAACTACATGGCTACCGAGCAAGACTGGCAGGAATTCCGCGACGGCATCCGCCTGACCCGAGAAATCATGCAACAGCCGGCACTGGACGCTTTCCGTGGCCGCGAAATCAGCCCGGGCATCGAAGTGCAAACCGATGAGCAACTGGACAAGTTCATCCGCGAGCACGCCGAAACCGCGTTCCACCCGTCCTGCTCGTGCAAGATGGGCACCGACGAGATGGCTGTGGTTGATGGCGAAGGTCGCGTGCACGGCATGCAGAGCCTGCGTGTGGTCGATGCTTCGATCATGCCGATCATCACCACCGGCAACCTGAACGCGCCGACGATCATGATCGCCGAGAAAATCGCCGACAAGATCCGTGGCCGTCAACCGCTGCCACGCAGCACCGCGCCGTACTACGTCGCGGGCGATGCGCCGGTCAAAGGCAAGCCGATGCGTGATATCACCCCGGCTGCTCAGTAAGTTGAAGTGATCGTTCCCACGCTCCGCGTGGGAATGCATCCCGTGACGCTCTGCGTCACACAGCGGACGCAGAGCGTCCATGGCGGCGTTCCCACGCAGAGCGTGGGAACGATCTCCTGCCTCGCACAGTAAATCCTCCTACACCCCCTCTTCACTTGATCCTACCCCCACGCAGGCCTACTCTAGACCTCGCGCAACCGTTTCACCCCCTCCCCGCCGTCGCTCGACCGCTTCCCCCCTTACAAGGAGGTTCCCGAATGTTCGATTTCCACCCCCAGCTCAAGCAGCGCTTCGCTGCCTTGCGCACGGGCGCTGAGTTTTTTTCCCTGCGGTATGTACGCGAGTCCGGCCAGTACCTGTCGGTGCGCAAGAACGTCGCCGAACCGCCGAGCCTGAGCCGTGACGAAGGCGCGATGCTCACCGTTCGTGTCAATGGCGTTGAGGCCTATGCGGCGACCAACGACCTCTCGCAGCAAGGCCTGCAAGCCGCGCTTGAGCGCGCCGAGCAGCAAGCTCGCCGCCTCAAGCCGCACGCCTTGCTCGATCTGCGCGATCAGCCGGTGTCCAGCGACCGTGCTGATTACTTTTCACCCAATCTCGAACAACCCTTCCCGTCGCTGAGCGAATGCTTCGAGCTGCTCGGCGCGGAATCCGCCTCGGTGCCAAAGGATGAGCGCCTGGTGAACTGGGAAGTGAGCATCGGCATCACCCACGTCGAACAGATCTACCTGAGCAGCGCCGGGGCGGAACTGCGCCAAGCCCAGCGCTTCGTCTACCCAGGCCTCGACGTCACCGCCTACGACGGCAACGACAGCCAGACCCGCAGCCTCGGCCGCGAGAACTTCGGCCAACAGGGCAGCGCCGACGTGATCAGCCGTTGCGGCCTGATCGGCGCCGGCCCGCAAGTCGCCGATCAGGCGCTGCAACTGCTGCTCGCACCGAACACCCCGCAAGGCCCGCGCGACCTGCTGTTGATGCCCGATCAAATGATGCTGCAGATCCACGAATCCATCGGCCACCCGCTGGAACTCGACCGCATCCTCGGCGATGAGCGCAATTACGCCGGCACCAGTTTCGTCAAAGCCAGCGACTTCGGCAGCCTGCAATACGGCTCGAAACTGCTCAACGTGACCTTCGATCCGGGCATCCCCGAAGAACTCGCCAGCTACGGCCATGACGACGACGGCACTAAAGCCAACAAACAATTCCTGATTCGCGAAGGCCTGCTGCTGCGGCCACTCGGTGGTGCACTGTCGCAGTTCCGTGCCGGGATGGACGGCGTCGCCAACAGCCGCGCCTGCGGCTGGAACCGCGCGCCGATCGACCGCATGGCCAACCTCAATATCGAACCGGGCGACCAGCCGCTTGAGCAGTTGATCAAAGGCATCGAGCACGGCATTTTGATGAGCACCAACCGTTCGTGGTCGATTGACGATGCGCGCAATAAATTCCAGTTCGGTTGCGAATGGGGTCAGTTGATCGAAAACGGTGAACTCAAAGGCGTGGTAAAAAACCCGAACTACCGGGCGATTTCCGCGCACTTCTGGAAAAGCCTGCGCGCCGTCGGCGACGCCAACACCGTCAAGGTGCTGGGCACGCCGAACTGCGGCAAGGGCGAACCGAACCAGGTGATCCGCGTCGGCCACGCTTCGCCGGCCTGCGTATTCAGCAACGTTGATGTGTTTGGGGGAGACGCCTGATGAGTATTTCGAAGAGTCAGTCCGACGCCTTCAAGGTCATGGTCAACTGGCTGCGCGACAGCGTGCGCGAGCCAGAGCAGTTCACCCTCAGCTACGCTGCCGAGTCTTCGGCGTTCGTGCGTTTCAATCACGCCAAAGTGCGTCAGGCCGGGCAGGTGCAGCAGGCCAACATCGTTCTGAAGCTGATCAACGACGGGCGTCACGCCGACCTGCAAGTCACCCTGTCCGGTGATCAGGAAGGCGATCTGCAACGCCTCGCCGAAGGCTTGCAACAACTGCGCGAAACCCTGCCGCTGCTGCCACAGGATCCGTATTTGCTGCTCAACCACAACGGCTGGCAGAGCCAGAACGTGCAGGAACATCCACTGCCGGACACTGAACAGGTTGTCGATGAAATCTGCGCTGCTGCTGAAGGACTGGACCTGGTTGGCTTTTATGCCGCCGGCCCGATCAGCCGTGGTTTCGCCAGTTCTTCGGGGGCGTTTGGCTGGCATCAGGCCAACAGCTTCAACTTTGATTTCAGCCTGTTCCATGACAACGGCGAAGCGGTGAAAGCCAGCTACGCCGGGCATGACTGGAGCAGTGAAGGTTTCGCCAAGCGTTTCCAGCAGGCTCGCGAGCAACTGGAATTTCTCGGGCGTCCGCTGCGCACACTGGCGCCGGGGCAGTACCGTGCGTACCTGGCACCAGCGGCGCTGGAAGAAATCATGGGCATGTTGAGCTGGGGTGGTTTCTCGGCGCAGTCGATTGCCAGCAAAAGCAGCCCGCTGCAGAAGCTGTATGTCGGCGATCAGGCGTTCAGCCCGTTGGTGTCGCTGGACGAGAAAGTCAGCGAATCGCTGAGCCCGGCGTTTTCCGGTGAAGGTTATCCGCGCAGCGATTTGCGCTTGATCGTCGAGGGCAAGGCTGGCGATCAACTGGTCGGCTCACGCAGTGCCGCGGAATATGGCCTGACGGCTAACGGCGCCAGCGGTGGTGAATCGCCGAGCGCGCTGAACATGGCCGCCGGTGATCTGCCGCAAGCGGAAATCCTCAAGCAGTTGGGCACCGGGTTGTACATCAGCAATCTTTGGTACCTGAACTTCTCGGACCAACCGGCGGCGCGCATGACCGGCATGACCCGGTTTGCGACCTTCTGGGTGGAGAACGGCGAGATTCAGGCACCGGTGAGCACCATGCGTTTTGACGACAGCGCTTACAGCCTGCTCGGTTCGCAGCTGGAAGCGTTGACCGCCGAGCGTGAGTTGCTGCTGTCGGCGAGTACCTACAGCCAGCGCAATACCTCGTCAGCATTGCTGCCGGGGGCGCTGGTTAGCCGACTTACGCTGACTCTCTGACAGCGATCGTTCCCACGCTCTGCGTGGGAATGCAGCCCGGGACGCTCCGCGTCCCTGCCGAAAGCGGACGCGGAGCGTCCGTTGAGGCATTCCCACGCAGAGCGTGGGAACGATCATCAAACAGACAAACAAGAGGTTTCATGCCCAACCGCCCGCCTCTCGACGCCATCACCGCCCGCTGGTTGCCGTGGGTCGTGGCCATTGCGTTCTTCATGCAGTCCCTCGACGGGACCATCCTCAACACTGCGCTGCCAGCCATGGCCCGCGATCTCGCCGAAGACCCGTTGCGCATGCAGGGCGTGGTCATCTCCTACATGCTCACCGTGGCGCTGTTGATCCCCGCCTCAGGCTGGATCGCCGACCGTTTCGGCACCAAGAAAATCTTCTTCGGCGCGATCCTGCTGTTCAGCTTCGGCTCGCTGCTCTGTGCACTGTCGAGCAGCCTGAGCATGCTGATCGGCGCGCGGGTCATTCAGGGCTTGGGCGGCGCGTTGATGTTGCCGGTCGGGCGACTGGTGGTGCTGCGCGCTTATCCGCGCTCCGAACTGGTGCGGATCATGGGTTTCATCACCATCCCCGGCCTGCTCGGCCCGCTGATCGGCCCGACCATGGGCGGCTGGATGGTTGAGTACCTGACGTGGCACTGGATTTTCCTGATCAACCTGCCGGTCGGTGTGATCGGTTGCTACGCGGTGTGGAAGTTCATTCCCGACCTGCGCGGCACCGAGCGCACTCGCTTCGATAGTTTGGGTTTCCTGCTATTCGGCGCGGCGATGATCCTCATCACCATCGCCATGGAAGGCCTCGGCGAACTTCACCTGCCGCACCTGCGCGTGATGTTGCTACTGTTCGGCGGCATGGCCTGCCTGGCGGCGTACTGGTTGCGCGCCGGGCACATCGAAAACCCGCTGTTCGCCCCGTCGCTGTTCAAGACCCGCACGTTTGCCGTCGGCATTCTCGGCAACCTGTTTGCGCGTCTGGGCAGCGGTGCGTTGCCGTTTCTGGTGCCGCTGCTGTTGCAGGTGGCGTTGGGTTATTCGCCGTCGCAAGCGGGAATGAGCATGCTGCCGCTGGCCGCTGCAGCGATGATCGCCAAGTGGGTGGCGCGACCATTGATCGAGCGGCTTGGCTATCGCATCGTCCTCACCGGCAACACGCTGGCACTGGGGATCATGTTGGCGAGCATGGGCCTGGTCAGCGAGCAGACGCCGTATTGGTTGCTGTTGTGCCTGCTGGCAATTCTGGGGGCGATCAACTCGCTGCAATTTACGGCGATGAACACGGTGACGCTGATCGACCTGGATGATGCGAGCGCCAGTAGCGGCAACAGTTTGCTCTCGGTGGTGGCGCAGTTGTCGTTGAGCCTTGGCGTTGCCTGCGCCGGTGCGTTGCTCGGAGGGTTCACGGCGGAGGTCGGCAACGATGGCGTCGAGACCGTGCTCGGTGCGTTCCAGCTGACGTTTGTTACCGTCGGGATCATGGCGATGCTCGCGGCGACGATCTTCTCGCAACTGTCGAAAGAAGACGGACGCCGCGCCAAACGGCCGGAAGAGCACATCGAACACTGATGGGTGCTGAAGAGTTTCTGTGGGGAGGGGATTTTAATGATAGCCCTTGTGCTAAAGGCTTTTGTGGCGAGGGGATTTATCCCCGTTGGGTTGCGCAGCAGCCCCAAAAAGTTGAATGCGATCGGTCTGATGTACCGAGGTGGCAGGTATAGGGGGCGCTGCGCACCCCAACGGGGATAAATCCCCTCGCCACAGATAAATCCCCTCGCCACAGGTTTATTTGTAGTCAGGAAAGCCTAGGCTCAAATTCACTCGCTGTTCGTCCAGAACTTTCGAAGAAAGTGGCACGGGGCTGCTACACTGCGCGACATTTTGTTTTGCAGGCCAGTCCCGTGACCACCATCGCCACCGCTTTTAATACTCTGCCGCTGTCCGCCGCCATGCTGGCTAACCTCGAATCCCTCGGTTATGCCCAGATGACGCCGATCCAGGCGCAGAGCTTGCCGGTGATCCTCAAGGGGATGGACCTGATCGCCCAAGCCAAGACCGGCAGCGGCAAGACCGCTGCGTTCGGCATCGGCCTGCTCAACCCGATCAACCCGCGTTATTTCGGTTGCCAGGCGCTGGTGATCTGCCCGACGCGTGAGCTGGCCGACCAGGTCGCCAAGGAAATCCGTCGTCTGGCCCGTGCCGAAGACAACATCAAGGTCCTGACCCTGTGCGGCGGCGTGTCCTTTGGCCCGCAAATCGCTTCGCTGGAACACGGCGCGCACATCATCGTCGGCACCCCGGGCCGTATCCAGCAGCACCTGCGCAAGGGTTCGCTGGTCCTCGACGGCCTGAACACGCTGATCCTCGACGAAGCCGATCGCATGCTCGACATGGGTTTCTACGACGCCATCGAAGACATCATCGTCAAGACTCCTGAGCGTCGCCAGACCCTGCTGTTCTCCGCCACATACCCGGTGGGCATCAAGCAACTGGCCTCCAAGTTCATGCGTGATCCGCAAACGGTGAAAGCCGAAGCGTTCCACGATGACACGCAGATCGAGCAGCGTTTCTACGAGATCTCCCCGGAAGATCGTATGGGCGTCGTGACCAAAGTCCTGCACCACTTCCGTCCGGCGTCCTGCGTGGCGTTCTGCTTCACCAAGCAGCAAGTGCAGGAAACCGTTGATCACCTGACCGCCAAAGGCATTTCCGCCGTCGGCCTGCACGGCGATCTGGAACAGCGTGATCGCGATCAGGTATTGGCGATGTTTGCCAACCGCAGTACTTCGGTACTGGTCGCCACCGACGTCGCCGCCCGTGGTCTGGACATCGATGCACTGGACATGGTGATCAACGTCGAGTTGGCCCGCGATTCGGAAATCCACATTCACCGCGTTGGCCGTACCGGTCGCGCTGGCGAAAAAGGCATCGCGATCAGCCTGGTTGCTCCGGGTGAAGCGCATCGCGCGCAGGCCATCGAGCAACTGCAGAAGTCGCCGCTGAACTGGGATCAGGTCGATAACCTCAAGTCCCAGGGCCTCGCGCCGCTGCAGCCGCCGATGACCACGCTGTGCATCGGCGCTGGCCGTAAAGACAAAGTGCGTCCGGGCGACATTCTTGGCGCACTGACTGGCGATGCCGGTATTCCGGGTGCACAGGTTGGCAAGATCGCGATCTTCGACTTCCAGGCGTACGTGGCCGTTGACCGCACCGTCGCCATGCAAGCCTTGCAACGCCTGAACGACGGCAAGATCAAAGGCCGTTCGCTGCGCGTACGCATCCTCTGACCTGATCGTTCCCACGCTCTGCGTGGGAATGCATCCCGTGACGCTCCGCGTCACATAACAACGGACGCAGAGCGTCCATGGCGGCATTCCCACGCAGAGCGTGGGAACGATCATTGTGTGAGGACACCGTTTTGCGCTCTACCGAAGTCGTGATCATTGGCGCTGGCGCCGCTGGGTTGATGTGTGCACTGACCGCCGCCGGGCGTGGGCGTCAGGTGTTGCTGCTCGACCACGCGAACAAGGCCGGCAAGAAAATCCTGATGTCGGGCGGTGGCCGCTGCAATTTCACCAACATGTACACCGAGCCGAGCAATTTCCTCTCGCAGAATGCCCACTTCTGCAAATCTGCACTGGCGCGTTATACCCAGTGGGATTTCGTCGGCATGGTCGGCAAACACGCCGTGCCGTACCACGAGAAAAAACTCGGCCAGCTGTTCTGCGATAACAAATCCAGCGACATCCTCGAAATGCTCCTGACCGAGTGCGATCAGGTCGGCGTCGAGCTGCACCTCGACACGTCGATCCAGACCATCGAGAAAGTCGAGAACGGTTACCTGCTCGACACTACTCTCGGCCAAGTCCAGTGCCAGTCGCTGGTGATCGCCACTGGTGGGTTGTCGATTCCGACGCTGGGCGCCACTGGTTTTGGTTATCAGGTGGCCAAGCAGTTCGGCCATGAATTGCTGCCGACCCGCGCCGGGCTGGTGCCGTTCACTATCACTGATCAGCTCAAGGAATTGTGCACCGAGCTGTCCGGGACGTCGGTGGATTGTCTGGTCAGCTGCAACGATCAGAGCTTTCGCGAGAACATCCTGTTTACGCACCGCGGCCTCAGCGGCCCGGCGATTTTGCAGATTTCCTCGTTCTGGGAATCTGGCGATACGGTGGAGATCAACCTGCTGCCGGATCACGACGCGGCGAGCTGGCTGCAAGAGCAAGTAGCCGAGCGTCCGAACAGTGAATTGAAAACCCTGCTTGGAGAGATTTTCACCAAGAAGATGGCCAATCTGCTCGCGGACAACTGGTTCGTGTCCAAGCCGATGAAGCAGTACACCCATGCTGAGCTGGCGGAAATCGCCGAGAAGCTCGGCAGCTGGAAAGTCGTGCCGGCCGGGACTGAAGGTTATCGCACGGCCGAAGTGACCCTCGGCGGCGTCGATACCCGCGAAGTATCCTCCAAGACTATGGAATCGCTGAAAAGCCCCGGCCTGTACTTTATCGGCGAAGTGCTCGACGTCACCGGCCACCTGGGCGGCTTCAACTTCCAGTGGGCCTGGGCCTCCGGTTACGCTGCAGCGCAGTACGCCTGACCGAAACAACACTCCCCCTGTAGGAGCTGCCGCAGGCTGCGATCTTTTGATCTTGATCTTGAAAAACAGGATCAAAAGATCGTCCGATCGCGGCCCGAGCCTTCGGCAGCTCCTACAGGGGGTAGCGGGCGATCAAGGAACACTTTTTGCTGTCAGATGTGATCGCCGCCATTGCGTCGGCGTCATTACTGGCTCAATTTAGCGGCATCGCCTCGGAAGGCCTTCGCACTTCATGTCCTCGACCTCGTTTCGTCAGTCTTTGCGGCGCCTGTGGGCGCTGGATAAATTCAGCTACAGCGTGCGGGTGTTCATCGCCCTGACCGGCAGCATGGCGCTGTGTTGGTATCAGGATGAAATGGGCCTGTTGATCCCGTTGTTCCTGGGGATTATCGCCAGCGCCCTGGCCGAAACCGACGACAGTTGGCAGGGCCGCCTCAATGCCCTCGCCGTGACGCTGGTGTGCTTCAGCATCGCTGCGCTGTCGGTGGAATTGCTCTTCCCCTACCCCATCGTGTTTGCCATCGCCCTGGCGCTGGCGAGTTTCGGCCTGACCATGCTCGGCGCGCTCGGCGAGCGTTACGGGGCGATTGCTTCGGCGACGCTGATTCTGTCGGTGTACACCATGATCGGCGTCGATCAGCGCGGTGGCGCGGTCACCGATTTCTGGCATGAACCGATGCTGCTGGTCGCCGGTGCCGCGTGGTACGGCTTGCTCTCGGTGCTGTGGCAGGCGCTGTTTTCCAATCAACCGGTGCAGCAAAGTCTGGCGCGACTGTTCCGCGAACTGGGCTTTTACTTGAAGCTGAAATCCTCGCTGTTCGAACCGATTAGGCAGATGGACGTCGAAGCGCGACGTCTGGAACTGGCCCAGCAAAACGGTCGCGTGGTGGCGGCGCTGAACAGTGCCAAGGAAATCATCCTGCACCGGGTCGGCAACGGTCGTCCCGGCTCGAAAGTCAGCCGTTACCTGAAGCTGTACTTCCTCGCTCAGGACATCCACGAACGCGCCAGTTCTTCGCACTATCCGTACAACGCCCTCGCTGATGCGTTTTTCCACAGTGACGTGCTGTTCCGCTGCCAGCGCCTGCTGCGCCAGCAAGGCAAGGCCTGCCGCGCATTGGCCGAATCGATCCAGATGCGTCAGCCGTTCATTTACGACGCGAGTTTCGCCGAAGCCCTGAGCGACCTCGACGCTTCCCTCGAACACCTGCGCATCCAAAGCAACCCGGCCTGGCGCGGCCTGCTGCGTTCGCTGCGCGCACTGGCGGCCAACCTCGGCACGCTCGACCGCTTGCTCAGTGACGCAAGCAACCCGGACGCCCTGGCCGATGCCACCGACAGCAGCCTGCTCGACCGCTCACCGCGCAACTTCAAGGACGTCTGGATTCGCCTGCGCACACAACTGACGCCGACCTCTTTGCTCTTCCGTCATGCCCTGCGCCTGCCGCTGGCATTGAGTATCGGCTACGGCATGGTGCACTTGATTCACCCGTCGCAAGGTTACTGGATCATCCTCACCACACTGTTCGTCTGCCAGCCGAACTACGGCGCGACCCGACGCAAACTCGGTCAGCGGATCTTCGGCACGGCCATCGGCCTGACCGTGGCGTGGGCGTTGTTCGATCTGTTCCCGAGCCCGCTGGTGCAGTCGTGTTTCGCCATTGCCGCCGGCGTGGTGTTCTTCACCAACCGCACCACCCGTTACACCCTGGCGACGGCGGCGATCACCATCATGGTGCTGTTCTGCTTCAACCAGGTCGGCGATGGTTACGGGCTGTTCCTGCCACGGCTGTTCGATACCTTGCTCGGCAGCCTCATCGCAGGGCTGACCGTGTTGCTGTTCCTGCCGGACTGGCAGGGTCGACGCCTGAACAAAGTGCTGGCCAACACCCTGACCTGCAACAGCATCTATCTACGCCAGATCATGCAGCAATACGCCGCCGGTAAAAGCGACGACCTCGCCTATCGACTGGCGCGACGCAATGCGCACAACGCCGACGCTGCGCTGTCGACGACGCTGGCGAACATGCTCATGGAGCCGGGGCATTTCAGGAAGGAAGCGGACGTGGGTTTCCGCTTCCTGGTGCTGTCGCACACCTTGTTGAGTTATCTGTCAGGGCTGGGTGCGCATCGCGAGACGCAGTTGCCGGCGGAGGTGCGCGAGCATCTGATTGATGGCGCCGGGGTGAAGCTGGCGGCGAGTATCGATGAAATTGCTCAAGGTCTGGCGAGCAAAGAGCCTATTGCGATTCAGAGTGACGAAGAAGAAGCGCTGGCCAATGAGCTGGAACAAATGGCCGACGAGATTGATGAAGGGCAGCGGTTGGTGCAGACGCAATTGGCGTTGATTTGTCGGCAGTTGGGGCCCTTGCGTACCTTGGCGGCGCACCTGATCAAGGACACCAGTGAGGTTAGTGCTGGCTGACAGGGAGTCATCGCGAGCAGGCTCACTCCTACAGGGGATCGCATTCCAAATTGTAGGCCTTCGCCTGCTCGCGATAGGGCCATCTGCCGCACCGAAGATTCTGGATTAACCCTCACATCCCATGCTGGCGAAGCAGCCGATCATAACTGCCATCCGCCTTCATCGCCGCAATCGCCTTATCAAACCCCGCGACAATCTGCTCATGTTGCGGATTCTTCAGGCTGACCAATATGTGCAGGCTGTTCTCGCTCAACGGCTTGGGCAAAAACTCCACCGCGTTGCGCACCTTGGCGGATTCGCGCGCCAGGTAATACTTCGCGACATACTCATCCTCCAGCGTCAACTTGACCCGATCCGCCGCAAGCATGCGCACGGCCATGGCGAAGTTATGCACAGGGACTTTCTGCAACGCCGTGTCGGCGTCGAACGGCGCTGAATAGGCATAGCCGCGCACAACGGCAATCGGGTAGGTGTGCAGTTGCTGCAAGCTGGAGTAGTCGAGCGGCGTGTCTTTGCGCTTCAGAAAGCGGATGCGGTTGAGCAGATACTCAGCGGAAAACTGCCCGAGCTTCGTGCGCTCGTCGTTGTACCAGGCGTTGACCAACACGTCGTAACGCCCTTCGCCAACCCCCAGCAGCGCCCGCGCCCAAGGCACTTGTTCATAATCGCTGGCGTAACCGGCCCGGGCCAGCGCGGTGCTGACAATGTCGGTGGCCAGGCCACCATTGACCAGTGTGTCATCGGTAAAGGGCGGCCAGATATCAAACACCAGCCGCAGCTTTTCCGCTGCAGCGCTTTGACTCAGCAACAGCAATCCGATCAAAGCAAAGGCTCGATGCAATCGCGGCATGCTTGAAAATCCTTAGCGGGCGGAAATGCCCGGCGTGTTTTCAGTCAAAACCCCAAGGCCCCTTACCGGCAAAACCCAGGCCCTAACATTAGCTCATTGCAGTCAGTGCACAGCGCTCTCCAGCAGATTACACAAAGAACCCTGCATCGCGAGAAAGGAATGATGGCATTTTGATCTTTGTCACAGACTCTTACGCCATACAGACATCCTCGACGTCTGCGCTTATTATCGGGCGATCTGTTCAAGGAATCGGCAAATGACAATCGAGTGGATCTGCAAACATCACAGCGACTTGGGCAAGGAGCAGCTGTATGCGCTGTTGAAACTGCGTTCGGACGTGTTCGTGGTCGAACAGAAATGCGCCTACCCGGACCTCGACGGCCAGGATCTGGAAGGTGATACCTACCATTTGATGGGTTGGGAGGATGACCAGTTGATGGCGTACCTGCGCCTGCTTGATCCGGAGTCTCAGGGCGGTGACGTGGTGATCGGCCGCGTGATTACCGCACCGCAGGGGCGTGGCAAAGGGCTCGGGCACGAAATGATGGAGCAAGCGCTGAAACAGGCCGAGAAGCATTGGCCGCAAGTGCCGATCTATCTGTCGGCGCAGGCGCATTTGCAGGGGTATTACGGCAAGTACGGGTTTGTCGTCGCAGGTGAGGAATATCTGGAGGATGACATTCCGCATATCGGCATGCGTCGTTCTTAAGGGCCCCATCGCGAGCAGGCTCACTCCTACAATTGATCGCATTCCGTCGCGAGGAACTCGGTTGACTGTAGGAGTGAGCCTGCTCGCGATAGCGTCAGTTCAGGTGCAGAGAATCTCAAGGGTACTCAAGCACAGCCTTGATCTGCCGCAAATTGCGCTCGATCCACCCGCGATCAATCGCCCCCCACTCGCGAATCCGATAGCGCCCGGCGTGATTACGCGCGCCCTCTTCCTGCTCGAACTCACAAACAATATCCAGGTCGGCCAACGCCGCAATGGTGTCCTGCGCCGTGCGTCGGGGCATGCCGGTGACTTCGGTCAGCGTCGGCACGCTCGGGGCCAGACCGCTGTCGATCAGGTAGGCGACGTAGAGGCGGCGGTAGAAACTGCTTTTGGTCTTGCTTACGTCCATGCATGGGCCCCGTTGATTAGAAAGTCAAAAGATCGCAGCCTGCGACAGCGCCTACAGGGGTGGTGATTTTTTGATGTTTATTGCATGTCGCGCCAGGTCAGGTACACGCGCAGATCGAACTCGACCTGGTGATACCCCGGCAGCATGTGCTCGCACAATTTATAAAACGCCTTGTTGTGATCCGACTCTTTGAAGTGCGCCAGTTCGTGCACGACGATCATTTTCAAAAAGTCCGGCGCAGCCTCCTTGAACAACGAGGCGATACGAATCTCTTTCTTGGCCTTAAGCTTGCCGCCCTGCACCCGCGACACCGTGGTGTGCAGGCCCAGCGCGCGGTGGGTCAGGTCGAGACGGTTGTCGAACAGCACTTTATCGATGGCCGGCGCGTTGCGCAGGTATTCCTGTTTCAGGTCCAGCGCGTAGCTGTACAGCGCCTTGTCGCTCTGCACATCGTGCCGTCCCGAATAACGCTGATTGAGGTAATCACCCAAGCGCCCTTCGGCGATCAGTTGGCGCACCTGATCCTGTAATTGCGCGGGATAGGCCTGGAGGTACTTCAACACAGTCATGGACGGGCGACACGGTTCGAAAAAAGGTGCGCCAGTGTAGCGAATTCAACCGGGCAGCGCGCTCCAGTCGAAGGGCTCGGCGAAGGTCGCGGCGTCTTCGGCGATCAATGGCCGCGCGACAAGGAAACCTTGCACGTACTCACAGCCGTGGGCTTGCAACCACTGATATTGCTCAATGGTTTCGACGCCTTCGGCGATCACCAGCAAACCGTATTGTTTGCACAGGTTGATCACGGTACTCACCAGCGACGCATCCCGCGCAGAGTCCGGCAATCGCGCAATGAGATGCCGATCAAGCTTCAGCGTATCCAGCTCAAGGTCGCGCAAATGCGCCAGCGAGCAAGGCCCTGAACCGAAGTCGTCGAGCGCCACGCGCACCCCGAGATTGCGCAGCAGACGCAGCTGCTTGCGGGTTTCGTCAGGGTTTTGCATCAAGGCTTCTTCGGTAACTTCGACCTCCAGCTGTCGCGGCTGCAGCGCGTGCCGCTCCATGACCTGGCGCAACTCGGTGACCAGATTCGGCAGGCTGAACTGGGTGTTGCTCAAACTCACGCCGAGCACCAGATCCTCGGCAAACAGGGTTTCCCAGGCTTTGCGCTGGCCGGCGCCACGATGATAGATCCAGCTGCCGAGCCGACTGATCAGCCGCGCTTCTTCCAGCAACGGCAGGAAAAGCCCCGGTGGCACATCGCCGACGCTGGGATGCTGCCAGCGCAACAACGCTTCAAACCCGCGTATCTGACCCGTGTCGATCGCCACCTGCGGCTGATAGACCAGATTGAAATCGCGATTTTCGATGGCCGTGCGCACGCTTTCTTCAAGCATCAAGCGCGAACGGGCGCGACCGTTCATTTCATGATCGTAGAAGCGATATTGCTGACGCCCGGCGCGCTTGGCTTCGTACATGGCAATGTCGGACGCACGCAGCAAACCGTCGAGATTCGAACCGCAATCCGGATACGTGGCAATACCGATGCTTGCACCTAGGGCGATATCCAGCCCCTCGATTTGCTGACAGATCGACACACGCTCGATGAGTTTCTCGGCGATCTTCGCTGCCTGCTCCGGGAATTCCAGATCCAGCAACGCGGTGAATTCATCGCCGCCCATGCGCGCAAGAATGTCGAACGGGCGCAGGCACGCCTTCAATTGCTCGGAAACCCAACGCAATACACGGTCGCCGGCATCGTGGCCTAATGAGTCGTTGACCCGCTTGAAACCGTCGAGATCCAGATACAGCAACACCCAACTGCTGTCGCTGCGCTCACCGCGCAGCAGCAGGTTTTCCACAGTCTGGTAAAAGCCTCGGCGATTGAGTAACCCGGTCAGCGGATCGGTCACGGCCTGAAACTCGAGCTGTTGGTGCAAGTGGCGCACCACCGACATGTCGAGAACCGTCACCACCATCGCGTGTTGTTCTGTGGGTAGCGCCGCGCAGGACAAGGCCACTGGCACCTGCTGGCCGGGCGCGGTACGCAATAATGCGTCGTGCAGTCTTAATGTTTCGCCACGTTTGTAGCTGGCGTAAAAATCGGAATCGGCCCACAACGGAACATGCGGTTTCTGCAGGTAATCGAGAAACTCCTTACCCTCCAGCTCCTTGACCGGCGCATTGAGCAGACGCGAAATTGCCGGATTGGCGAAGCGGATCAAACCGTCCTCGCCCACCACCAGAATCCCCTCGGCGGCGTTATCCAGCACCGAGGCATTAAAGGCACGCGCCACTTCCAGGTCATGACTCAAACGCTGCAAGGCGCGACGATTACGCTGGTGCTCCAGCAATGCCTGCACTTTGGGCTTGAGAATCTGCGGATCGAACGGTTTAAACAGGTAATCCACCGCACCACTGGCATAGCCCTTGATTACGGCATCCTGGGATTGCTCATTGGCGGTGAGGAAAATGATCGGGGTCAGGCGTGTGCGCTGGCTGCCGCGCATCAGCCGCGCGACCTCGAAACCGTCCATGCCCGGCATCTGCACATCCAGCAGCACCAGATCGACGTCATGTTCGAGCAACAGGCTGAGCGCCTCGAAACCGGAGGCAGCGGTGATGACCTGCCAATCCTGACGCTGCAGCAACGCGCGCATGCTGATCAGGTTTTCAGGGTAATCATCAACGATCAATAGGACAGAGCTGCCTTCACCTGGCTGGGGTTGCGCGCATTCCATGCTGCTTCTCTTGTCGGGAATTCAGGTCGGTTTCCGGTAAAAACCGTACACATACTGAGCCATCACTCTAGTCCGTGATCTGAAAAAGCAGAAGCTGTCATCGCGCCATCATTTAGCCAATGCCTTGTTTAGCCGACTAACGGTCACCGCTACAGCCCCCGAAAACCGGGAAAGATGGCATTTCGACAGGATGTTGACGCCAATCATCTGCCAAACGGGCATTAACAAAAAATCCCTCTACGCTTATAAAGGCCGCCCCCAAAAGGCGCGGACTAGAGCTTCTGGCACCCGCGTTCAGGATGAATCGAGTGGAAGAACCGACATGATCGATCTCGCAACCTGGAACCTCAGCGTTCCCGTCGGCAGCCCGCCATACACCGTCGAAACCTCCAAACTGGTCAAAGGTTTCAAGGATCAGTACTTTCATTCCGACACCGGCACCTTGTTTTTCTGGTCACCGGTTACCGGGTCAAAAACCGAAAACGCCATCTACCCGCGCACCGAACTGCGCGAAACCTACAGCAACGGCACCCTGCGCAACTGGTATTACCCCGACGCCGACAACTTGCTGCGCGCGACGGTCACGGTCAACAAAGTGCCGAGTTCGGGCAAGATCGTCATTGGCCAGATCCACGCGTATGAAAGCCAGAAACCGCTGGTCAAACTTGAATACCAATACAAGACCAAAACCGAGACCGGCAACCTGGTGATCAAAGTCCGCATGCACCCGGATGACGACGAAAGCCGCGTCATCACCCTGGCTACCGGGATCAAATTGGACAACGAATTCAACTACCTCATCCACCTCAGCCCCGGCGGCGCACTCGGCATCAGCGCGGCGGGTTATCAGTGGGATTCACAGATCAGCGCGACGTGGCGTAACAAGCCGTTGTACTTCAAGGCCGGGGTTTATGTGCAGGACAACACCGGATATACCAGTGAAGGTGGCCAGGTAACCTTCTCCAAACTCGACATCGATCACGATAAATAACTTCGCCGAGCCCCCCAAACCCTGTGGGAGTTGGCTTGCCAACGATGACGGCCTCAAAGCCAGCCGATTTCCTACGGTTCACATCCGATCCAACTGTAGGAGTGAGCCTGCTCGCGATGACGGACCAACATCCAGCATCTGTGCTGACTGATCCACCGCCATCGCGAGCAGGCTCACTCCTACAGGGGTTCAAATGGGCCGTAGTCTTTTCTGTCATCGCAGTGACGAAAAAGAGTCATCACTGACAAATGGATAAAGTGTTCCGTATACGCTACATTAAATCCTAAATGTCACGGTAACGACACATGGATTATTCCCTATTGATTAGCCGTCTCGGCGCTCAGTTACGTGAAAAACGTATAAATCGCGGCCTGACGCAAGCACAGCTTGCCGACTTGGCTGGGCTGACACGGCACAAAGTCATCGCAGTAGAGAAAGGCACTTTATCCGTCGGCATGATCGCGTATGCACGTGTTTTGGGTGCGCTGGATTGTGAACTCGCCGTCGTTCCAGCCGCCATGCCAACCCTTGAAGAGCTTGGGGATTTATTCGAATGAAAATGTCCTCGCTCCAGGTCAGCACCCCTGAGGGGAACAGCGGCTGGATTTTCAGCGATACCGAAGATTTTACGTTCCGATATCACGCAGATGCGTTGCCTGCTACGGCAATCAGCTTGTCGATGCCCGTACGGCATGACGAATTTCGTCGGCGTGAGCTGCACCCTGTCTTCCAGATGAATCTGCCGGAAGGCTACGTGCTTGAGCAATTGCGCAATCGCTTGGCCAAAACCGTAAATGTCGACCCGATGCTTTTACTGGCGCTCTCCGGCAGCTCTTCGCCCATTGGCCGAGTTCAAGTGCGCTCTGAAACAGTTGATTCCTTGCTGGAGGAACAACAATTTCCAGGAGAGAAGCTTGATGAGATTCTGACCTGGGACGGTACAGAAGATATCTTCGCCGACCTTCTAGATCGCTACATCCTTCGAGCTGGCATTTCAGGTGTTCAGCCCAAGGTGCTGGTACCGGAGCAGAACGGAATTGAATTACCCCGAGTGACCTCGAAAACTTCGGATCTGATCATCAAAAGTGGTCGCGATGAATTTCCGGGGCTGGCGATCAATGAGTTCCTGTGCATGTCCATGGCCAAAGAGGCAGGCATCCCCGTGCCTCCTTTTTACCTTTCAAACAACGGCAAGCTATTTGTCATGCGTCGTTTTGATCGCGACGACCAGTTCAATCCAATAGGCTTTGAAGACATGGCGGTACTGATGGGGCTTTCAGCCAATCAGAAGTACAGCAAAAGCTATGCGGCAATCGCCAAGGCAATCCGAGTGTTCTGTCCGGCGGGGAATGTAAGCTCTTCCCTCGACCAACTCTTCGATACTGTCGCCCTGAGCTGCATTGTTGGCAACGGCGATGCCCATTTGAAAAACTTCGGCTTGCTCTATTCCAATCCAACGCAACGGGATGCACGTCTGGCCCCGGCCTACGACATCGTCAACACCACGGCGTATATTCCCGAAGATGTTTTGGCACTGGATCTGGCAGGTAACAAATCAATGTTTGCCTCGCGACAAGGAGTTTTGGAGTTCGCAGAAACCTGCGGGATCGAGCAACCCAAGGAGCGCATTCAACGAATGCTGACGGCGGTTGAATCCGTGCTTAAGCGCTACCCCGAATATCGAGAACAAGCGCCCCATGTGATCATTGCCATCCAGCAATCCGCCTCACACTTTGCTCTCACTTTTGGATAGCTTTTACCTCCAAAAATCGCAGCCGCAAAAAAACCCGCCTCTCGGCGGGTTTTTCATAACGCTAGTTAACACTCAGGCTTAGTTCACCTTAGCGTTCAACTCACCCTTCAGATACCGCTGATACATCGCTTCCAGCGAGATCGGCTTGATCTTCGAAGCATTACCCGCAGTACCAAACGCTTCATAACGAGCGATACACACATCACGCATCGCGGTCACGGTGGCGCCGAAGAATTTACGTGGGTCGAATTCGCTTGGGTTGGTGGCCATCAGGCGACGCATCGCACCGGTGGACGCCAGGCGCAGGTCGGTGTCGATGTTGACCTTGCGCACGCCGTACTTGATGCCTTCGACGATTTCTTCAACCGGTACGCCGTAGGTTTCTTTGATGTCGCCGCCGTACTGGTTGATGATCGCCAGCCACTCTTGTGGCACCGAGGACGAACCGTGCATCACCAGGTGGGTGTTCGGGATGCGTTTGTGGATTTCCTTGATGCGGTCGATCGCCAGCACGTCACCGGTAGGTGGCTTGGTGAACTTGTAGGCGCCGTGGCTGGTGCCGATGGCGATGGCCAAAGCATCGACTTGGGTGCGCTTGACGAAGTCAGCGGCTTCTTCCGGGTCGGTCAGCATTTGGCTGTGATCCAGAACGCCTTCGGCGCCGATGCCGTCTTCTTCACCGGCCATGCCGGTTTCCAGCGAACCCAGGCAGCCCAGCTCGCCTTCTACCGATACGCCGCAGGCGTGAGCCATGGCCACGGTTTGCTGGGTAACGCGGACGTTGTAGTCGTAGTCGGTCGGGGTCTTGCCGTCTTCGCCCAGCGAGCCGTCCATCATTACCGAGCTGAAGCCCAGTTGAATCGAACGCTGGCAGACGTCAGGGCTGGTGCCGTGGTCCTGGTGCATGCACACCGGGATGTGCGGGAATTCTTCGATCGCGGCCAGGATCAGGTGACGCAGGAATGGTGCGCCGGCGTATTTGCGAGCGCCGGCCGAAGCCTGAACGATCACCGGGGAGTCAGTCTTGTCAGCGGCTTCCATGATGGCGCGCATCTGCTCAAGATTGTTGACGTTGAAGGCTGGAACGCCGTAGCCGAACTCGGCTGCGTGGTCCAACATCTGGCGCATGCTGATAAGTGCCATTGTGTGTGTCTCTCCCGGTTGAGGGTCGTTAATCGTGCCAGCCTGCCGGAGCGGCGGCGGCTATTCAAGTGATTGCAGATCGGGGGTTGAGGCCCGGTCTGGTGATTCGATAAAGCCAATTCTTCAGAACTGCGCAGAACCCCTGTAGGAGTGAGCCTGCTCGCGATAGCCATCTTGCAGTCAATATTGCAGCGACTGTCATACCGCTATCGCGAGCAGGCGAAGGCCTACAATGGGCCTGCGGTGTGTCAGTTATAGCGCCTTGCAGCCGCGGCCGATCAGGTCATTGGTGGCGACCCAGTACACCAGGCCTTCGTCACCCTTGACGTGAAACGCCAGCATGCCGTCGCTGTACAGCGTGCCCGAGGCGCCCGGCTCTTCTTTCAGGCGATAGACCTGATCACCGCCACCCAGTCGAACGTCAACTTCCTTCTGGCCGGCGTCGGCGTAGCGCCACAGCACTTTGGCCTGGCTGTCGCAGGTCCAGGTGGTCCAGTTATCTGCCGGGGTAGACGATTGAAACAGGTTCAACTGCGCGCAACCGCCCAACAATGCCAACGCCGCAATGGCGATCAAGCCTTTCATCCGTGTTCCTCGACTGACAGCGCACGCCGCCAGCCCTGAGTTAAAGAGTCAGACCCGTCAAGGACAACCATGTTCCTTGGCCGGGGTTTGCGTCTCGTATTTGTCCAGACCGTCCGGCCCGGATCGCTTGTTCAGCACCGGGTTGGTTTCGGCCTGCCAGTCGGCCTGATAGCAGCCCTTCTGCGACTCGCTCGGTGCCGGCGTGGCTTCGGCCTTCGGGTTACTCCCGCAGGCCGCCAGCGTACCGGTCAGCAACAACAGTGCTAACGACTTGACCATGTAAACACTCCTTTGCCTGGCCAAACGGGCGGCCTCAGGCCTTGGCCCGGCTTTCCAGGACTTCAACGGCTGGCAGCACTTTGCCCTCGACGAATTCGAGGAACGCGCCACCACCGGTGGAAATGTAGGAGATTTGCCCAGCCACGCCATATTTATCGATAGCGGCCAGAGTGTCGCCACCGCCAGCAATGGAGAACGCCGAGCTTTCAGCGATCGCCTGGGCCAGCACTTTGGTGCCGTTGCCGAACTGGTCGAATTCGAACACGCCGACCGGGCCGTTCCACAGAATGGTTTTCGACGATTTCAGCAGTTCAGCGAAGTTGGCTGCGGTTTGCGGGCCGATGTCCAGAATCATGTCGTCGGCAGCAACGTCAGCGATCAGCTTGACGGTGGCTTCGGCGGTTTCAGCGAATTCTTTGGCAACCACAACGTCAACCGGCAATGGCACGCTGACTTTTGCAGCGATGGCGCGCGCGGTGTCGAGCAGATCCGGTTCGTACAGCGATTTGCCAACCGGATGACCGGCCGCCGCGAGGAAGGTGTTGGCGATGCCGCCGCCGACGATCAGTTGATTGCAGATCTGGCTCAAGCTGTTCAGCACGTCGAGTTTGGTCGACACCTTGGAGCCGGCAACGATGGCCGCCATTGGCTGAGCCGGCGCGCCCAGCGCTTTGCCCAGTGCATCCAGTTCAGCGGCCAGCAGTGGACCAGCGGCCGCAACTTTGGCGAACTTGGCCACGCCGTGGGTCGAACCCTCGGCACGGTGAGCGGTGCCGAAAGCGTCCATCACGAACACGTCGCACAGGGCGGCGTATTGCTGGGCCAGTTCGTCAGCGTTCTTTTTCTCGCCTTTGTTGAAGCGCACGTTTTCGAACAGCACGATGTCGCCAGCCTTGACCTCAACGCCACCGAGGTAATCAGCCACCAGCGGCACTTCACGGCCCAGCGCCTTGCTCAGGTAGTCAGCGACTGGCTTGAGGCTGTTCTCGGCGGAGAACTCGCCTTCGGTCGGACGGCCAAGGTGCGAGCAGACCATCACGGCCGCGCCTTTTTCCAGGGCCAGCTTGATGGTCGGCAGCGAAGCCAGGATACGCGCGTCGCTGGTGACAACACCGTCCTTGACTGGGACGTTGAGGTCTTCGCGGATCAATACGCGCTTACCTTGCAGATCGAGGTCGGACATCTTCAACACGGTCATGGGTCGCACTTCCTACGGTTTTTTTGAAGTTGCTGTTTGCAGATAGTGTTCTGCAACGTCCAGCATTCGGTTGGCAAAACCCCATTCGTTGTCGAACCAGGCCAGGATGTTCACCAGCTTGGGGCCGGAAACACGGGTCTGACTGGCATCGACGATGGCCGAATGTGGGTCATGGTTGAAATCACAACTGGCGTGCGGCAGCTCGGTATAGGCGAGCAGGCCTTTGAGCGGACCACTGGTGGCAGCCTCGCGCAGGATCCGGTTGACTTCGTTGGCGTCGGTCGCGGTGGCGGTCTGCATCGTGATGTCGAGGCAGGACACGTTGACCGTCGGCACGCGTACGGCTTTGGCCTGAATTCGCCCGGCAAGTTCCGGCAGCAGGCGCTCGATACCGCGCGCCAGACCGGTGGACACCGGGATCACCGACTGGAACGCCGAACGGGTGCGGCGCAGGTCTTCGTGATGATAGGCGTCGATCACTGGCTGATCGTTCATCGCCGAGTGAATCGTGGTGATCGACACGTAATCGAGGCCGATCGCCTTGTCGAGCAAGCGCAACAGCGGCACGCCGCAGTTGGTGGTGCAGGAGGCGTTGGACACCAAGAGTTCGTCGCCGGTCAGGCAATCCTGATTGACGCCGTAGACGATGGTGGCGTCGACATCTGCCTCGCTGGCCATCGGCTGCGAGAACAACACGCGTGGCGCGCCGGCGTCGAGAAAGCGCTGGCCGTCTTCACGGGTGTTATAGGCACCGGAACACTCAAGCACCAGATCGACGCCCAGCGACGCCCAATCGATGCCTTCGGGGGTGGCACTGCGCAGGACCTTCACGCAGTCACCATTAATATGCAGACAATCGCCTTCTACTCGCACCTCGCCAGGAAAGCGGCCATGGGTGGAGTCGAAGCGTGTCAGGTATTCGATGCTGGCCATGTCGGCCAGGTCGTTGATCGCGACAATTTCAAACCCGGCTTTCTCGCCTCGCTCAAACAACGCACGCAAGACGCAACGACCAATCCGGCCGTAGCCGTTGAGTGCAACTTTGTAAGGACGCGGTTGAGGCATGGGGTTCTCGATAATATTCGCTACAACACAACCCCCTGTAGGAGCTGCCGGAGGCTGCGATCTTTTGATCCTGTTTTTTTAAGATCAAGATCAAAAGATCGCAGCCTCCGGCAGCTCCTACAGGGGAATGCGGTGGCTGGGGCCACCGCATTCGTACTGCTTAGTCTTCCAGCAGCTCTTCGGCCTGACCCAGGATGTTTTCCAGGGTGAAGCCGAACTCTTCGAACAGTGCCGAAGCCGGAGCCGATTCGCCGTAAGTGGTCATGCCGATCACGCGACCTTCCAGACCCACGTACTTGAACCAGAAGTCGGCGTGTGCCGCTTCGATGGCGATACGCGCGCTGACCTGCAACGGCAGCACGGCTTGCTTGTAGCCCGCATCCTGAGCATCGAACACGCTGGTGCACGGCATGGAAACCACACGCACCTTGCGGCCCTGCTCGGTCAGCTTGTCGTAAGCCTGAACCGCCAGACCGACTTCTGAACCGGTCGAAATCAGGATCAGCTCAGGCTCGCCTGCGCAGTCCTTCAGCACGTAACCGCCACGGCTGATGTCGGCAATCTGGCCGGCATCACGTTCCTGATGTTGCAGGTTCTGACGCGAGAAGATCAGCGCCGATGGACCGTCCTTGCGCTCCAGAGCGTTTTTCCAGGCCACGGCCGATTCAACGGCGTCGGCAGGACGCCAGGTGTCGAGGTTCGGTGTGGTGCGCAGGCTGGTCAGTTGCTCGATCGGCTGGTGCGTCGGGCCGTCTTCGCCCAGACCGATGGAGTCGTGGGTGTAGACGTGGATCACTTGCTTCTTCATCAGCGCGGACATGCGCACGGCGTTGCGGGCGTATTCCATGAACATCAGGAAGGTCGCGCCGTAAGGCACCAGGCCGCCGTGCAGGGTCACGCCGTTCATGATTGCGGTCATGCCGAATTCGCGCACGCCGTAGTACATGTAGTTGCCGCTGGCATCTTCAGCGCTGACGCCTTTGCAACCTTTCCACAGGGTCAGGTTGGAACCGGCCAGGTCAGCGGAGCCGCCAAGCAGTTCCGGCAGCAGCGGGCCGAATGCGTTCAGGGTGTTCTGGCTGGCTTTACGGCTGGCGATGGTTTCGCCTTTGGCCGCGACTTCAGCGATGTAAGCCGAAGCTTTTTCCGAGAAGTCGGCCGGCAGTTCGCCGCTCAGGCGACGTACCAGTTCGTTGGCTTCGGTCGGGAACGCAGCGGAGTAGGCAGCGAAACGCTGATCCCATTCGGCTTCAGCGGCGCGACCTTTTTCTTTGGCATCCCACTCGGCATAGATGTCGGCCGGGATTTCGAACGGGCCGTAGTTCCAGTTCAGCGCCTTGCGGGTCAGGGCGATTTCCGCGTCACCCAGTGGGGCGCCGTGGCAGTCTTCTTTGCCTTGCTTGTTCGGCGAGCCGAAACCAATGGTGGTCTTGCAGCAGATCAGGGTCGGCAGCGGGCTCTTGCGCGCGGTTTCGATGGCGGTCTTGATCTCTTCCGGGTCGTGACCGTCAACGTTGCGGATCACCTGCCAGTTGTAGGCTTCGAAACGCTTCGGGGTGTCATCGGTGAACCAGCCTTCGACTTCGCCGTCGATGGAGATGCCGTTGTCATCGTAGAAAGCGATCAGCTTGCCCAGACCCAGAGTGCCGGCCAGGGAAGCGACTTCGTGGGAAATGCCTTCCATCATGCAGCCATCACCCAGGAACACATAGGTGTGGTGATCAACAATGTCGTGGCCTGGACGGTTGAACTGCGCGCCCAGGACTTTCTCTGCCAGGGCGAAACCGACGGCGTTGGCCAGACCCTGACCCAGCGGGCCGGTGGTGGTTTCAACGCCCGGGGTGTAACCGAATTCCGGGTGGCCCGGGGTGCGGCTGTGCAATTGACGGAACTGCTTGAGGTCGTCGATCGACAGGTCGTAACCGGTCAGGTGCAGCAGCGAGTAGATCAACATCGAGCCGTGGCCGTTGGACAGCACGAAGCGGTCACGGTCGGCGAACGATGGATTGCTCGGGTTGTGCTTGAGGTAGTCGCGCCAAAGCACTTCGGCGATATCTGCCATACCCATAGGGGCACCGGGATGGCCGCTGTTGGCTTTTTGCACGGCATCCATGCTGAGGGCACGAATGGCGTTGGCACGCTCACGACGGCTAGGCATCGCTGATCTCCTGGGTTCTGGTAAGTCGAAACGGAAAAAAGGAGGGCATTTTCCCTCACCGGAGCGCCTCGGGGCAATGACAGATAGTCATCCGGGGGCGTTTTTCCAATGGATAGCGGCGCTTTCTGTTGGTGAAACCTTTCCGCTACTCGTTTGTAGAGTTAACCGGCGAGTGAGAAGTGCAATAAAAAGCGCCATTGATCGAGCAATATCAAAACTTTTTGATATTGCCCTTGCGATGAATTCCACCCCTCTCTAGACTGCCAGCCCTATGAACTTACGTGTGCCTTCCATTCGCCATGACGATTGCGACGAGCTGGCGGCCCTGTGCAAGGCCGGCGGCGATCCGCTGCGGCTGAATGTATTGCGCGCGCTGGCCAACGATTCGTTTGGGGTTCTGGAGCTGGCGCAGATCTTCGGTATGGGTCAGTCCGGCATGAGTCACCATCTCAAGGTACTGGCACAAGCCGACCTGGTGGCGACGCGCCGCGAAGGCAACGCGATCTTTTATCGCCGCGCCCTGCCCCACACCGATCTGTTGGGCGGCAAGTTGCACGCGGCGTTGTTAGAAGAAGTCGACAACCTGACGCTGCCTGACGATGTGCAAGCGCGCATCGAGCAGGTTCATGGCCAACGCGCCGCGGCCAGTCAGGACTTTTTCGCAAGGGTCGCGGAGAAATTTCGCGCCCAGCAGGATTTGATCGCAGGCCTGCCGCAGTACCGCGAAAGTGTGCTGGCCCTGCTCGACAAACTGAACTTCGATGGTGCTGCCACGGCCATTGAAGTCGGCCCCGGCGATGGTGCTTTTCTGCCGGAACTGGCGCGTCGCTTCCACGCCGTCACCGCGCTGGACAACAGCCCGGCGATGCTCGAACTGGCGCGTCAGGTATGCGAACGTGAACAGCTGGCTAACGTCAGCCTGCAATTGGCCGATGCATTGAATGGCACAAGCCTTCAAGCCGATTGCGTGGTGTTGAACATGGTGTTGCACCATTTCGCCGCGCCGGCCGATGCGCTCAAGCACATGGCCGACCTGCTGCAACCGGGCGGTAGCTTGCTCGTGACAGAGTTATGTAGCCACAACCAGAGTTGGGCCCGGGCGGCCTGCGGGGCTCTGTGGGTGGGGTT
>NZ_JBIVGT010000011.1:33063-149136 GCF_044748825.1 Pseudomonas sp. NPDC089741
GGTTGGACGAGGACGATTTGGCCCGTTGGGCCACCGCTGCGGGACTCGTTCCCGGGGAAAGCCTCTATGGAGGCGTACGTAATGGTTTCCAGATTCAGGTTCGCCACTTTCAGCGACCGACTGGCGACACTCACCATCGGTAAATTCAGGAAAACATCGAGATGAGCGAATACTCCCTCTTCACCTCCGAGTCCGTGTCCGAAGGGCATCCGGACAAAATCGCCGACCAGATTTCCGATGCGGTGCTGGACGCCATCATTACCCAGGACAAACACGCACGCGTTGCCGTGGAAACCCTGGTCAAGACTGGCGTGGCCATCGTTGCCGGTGAAGTCACCACCAGCGCTTGGGTCGATCTGGAAGAGATCGTGCGTAACGTGATTCTCGACATCGGCTATAACAGCTCCGACGTCGGCTTCGACGGCGCGACCTGCGGCGTGATGAACATCATCGGCAAGCAGTCCCCGGACATCAACCAGGGTGTTGACCGTGCCAAGCCTGAAGATCAGGGCGCCGGCGACCAGGGCCTGATGTTCGGTTACGCCAGCAACGAAACCGACGTTTTGATGCCTGCACCGATCACCTTCTCGCACCAGCTGGTACAGCGCCAGGCCGAAGCCCGTAAATCGGGTCTGTTGCCTTGGCTGCGTCCGGACGCCAAGTCGCAAGTGACTTGCCGTTACGAAGGCGGCAAGGTTGTCGGTATCGACGCGGTTGTTCTGTCGACCCAGCACAACCCTGAAGTGTCGTACAAAGACCTGCGCGAAGGCGTGATGGAGCTGATCGTCAAGCACGTGCTGCCTGCCGAACTGCTGAGCAAAGACACCCAGTTCCACATCAACCCGACCGGCCAGTTCATCATTGGCGGCCCGGTAGGTGACTGCGGTCTGACCGGTCGCAAGATCATCGTCGACAGCTACGGCGGCATGGCCCGTCACGGCGGCGGCGCGTTCTCCGGTAAAGATCCATCGAAGGTTGACCGTTCGGCTGCCTACGCTGGCCGTTATGTTGCCAAGAACATCGTCGCTGCCGGCCTGGCCGAGCGTTGCGAGATTCAGGTTTCCTACGCGATCGGTGTTGCTCAGCCTACTTCGATCTCGCTGAACACCTTCGGCACCGGCAAGATCAGCGACGACAAGATCGTCAAACTGGTCCGTGAAGTGTTCGACCTGCGTCCATACGCAATCACCACCATGCTTGATCTGCTGCACCCGATGTACCAGGAAACTGCAGCGTACGGCCACTTCGGTCGCACGCCAGAGACCAAGACTGTTGGCGAAGACACCTTCACCACGTTCACCTGGGAAAAAACCGACCGCGCCGACGCTCTGCGCGCCGCTGCTGGTCTGTAATATTTCCCCGGCGGTACCCAAAAGCCCCGCACGGTTCGCGCCGTGCGGGGCTTTTTCATGGCTGCCAGATCAAAAGATCGCCGCCTGCGGCAGTTCGTACAGATATCCGCATGCCAATGTAGGAGCTGCCGCAGGCTGCGATCTTTTGATCTTCAGCCGTCGAAACACCCCGAAAAACACCTGCCCACCCCTGCCCGAAATCCCGACTAGCCTTCAAATACCTTCCCTGAGCAAGGATGCTCACGATGCGCTCTCTGCTTGTTTTCCTGCTGACCTTCATCAGTCTCACTACGCTCGCCGACTGTCCCGACTGGACCGCCCTCAAAGCACAGAACGAAATCACCGCCCTGCAAAACCAGATCGACCAATGGGACGACGCCTACCACCGCGAAGGCCACTCACCGATTGCCGACGAACTCTACGATCAGTCGCGCCTGCGCTTGAGCGAGTGGCGGCTGTGCTTCGATCTGCCGTCCGCGCCCAAGCCGTTGCGCACGGCCTCAGGCTCAATCGCACACCCAGTCGCTCACACCGGCCTGGACAAGTTGCACGAGGCCGCCGCCGTGGAAACCTGGCTGCGCGACCGCCAGGACGTCTGGGTACAACCGAAAGTCGACGGTGTTGCGGTGACGCTGATCTATCGCGCTGGAGTTTTGCAGCAGGCCATCAGTCGTGGCGACGGTGTTCGTGGGCAAGACTGGACCACATCGGCACAGAAAATCGGCGCCATCCCTCAGCGCCTCACGCAACCACTGGATCTGCTGGTGCAAGGCGAACTCTACTGGCGCTTGAGCGAACACGTGCTGGCGCGGGCCGGCAGCGTCAACGCCCGCGCCAGCGTTGCCGGGCTGATGGCGCGCAAATCCCTCGATTCAGAACAAGCAAACGGGATCGGGCTATTTGTCTGGGACTGGCCGCAGGGACCGCCGGACTTGCCCGAGCGCATGTCCACGCTGGCAACCTTGGGCTTCGCCACAAGCGCGCCCTACAGCCACGCCGTCAGTGACTTTGCAGAGGCGCAGAAATGGCGCGATCACTGGTATCGCTCGCCCCTGCCGTTTGCCACCGACGGCGTGGTTTTGCGCCAGAGCCGGCGCCCGCCAGCTGAACGCTGGCAAGCCCGCACACCCTATTGGGCCGTCGCCTGGAAGTATCCGTTTGCGCAAGCATTGGCCGAGGTGCGCAAGGTCAATTTCAAGATCGGCCGAACCGGGCGCATCACACCAGTCCTCGAACTCAAACCAGTCATGCTCGATGATCGGCAGATCAAACGGGTCAGCGCCAGTTCGTTGAAGCGCTGGCAAGCGCTGGATATACGCCCAGGCGATCAGGTTGCAATCAGCCTCGCCGGTCTCACCATTCCCCGGCTCGACAGCGTTGTGCTGCGCGCCACCGAACGGGTCGACATCGACATTCCCAACGCCGAGGACTTCCACGCTTTGAGCTGCTGGCAACTTGATCCGGGTTGTGAAAGCCAATTCCTTGCACGGCTGACCTGGCTCAGTGGCAAACAAGGGCTGGCGATGCAGAATGTGGGGCGAGGCACGTGGGAGAAACTTCTCGAAACACGCCGCCTGAACAACCTGCTGGATTGGTTGACCCTCGACGCGCCAGAGCTTGCTAACATTGCTGGCTTCGGCGAACGCAGCAGCGTGCGCCTGATGGAAAGCTTTCACAGCGCCCGCCAACAACCGTTTGCCCAATGGCTTAAAGCAATCGGCTTGCCGCCAACTGGCCAGGCACAACTGCCGGACTCGTGGCAGGCGCTGGTACACCGTGACACCGAACAATGGCAGGCAGAAGCCGGCATAGGCCCGGGACGCGCGGCGCAATTAAGCGCATTCTTCCGCGACCCGCAGGTGCTGGCCCTGAGTGAAACCTTACATGCCGCCGGAATCGACGGTTTCTGAACACGCAATCCCGCCTCGCCGGGAACCCAACGGCGGCCAGGGCGCTCCAACAGCGCAGTGCCTTACCGACCCGATTGCCTTTGCACATGGAGCTTTTATGAAATTTCTCGCACCGCTCGCCATGCTGACCCTCTGCGGCATGATGGCCGCCCCTGTAATGGCCGATGAAGACGCCCCGGGCCTGACCGGTTGCGCCGCCAAGAAGCAGGGCATCATGAATCAGATCGAACAGGCCAAGTCGCGCGGCAATGCCGATCAGCAGGCAGGTCTGGAAACGGCCCTGCGTGAAGTGAACGAACACTGCACCGACGCCGGCCTGAAGAAAGAACGCGAAAACAAAGTGCTCGAAGCCAAACACGAAGTCAGCCAGCGCCAGGCCGATCTCGACAAGGCAATGAAAAAGGGCGATCCGGAGAAGATCAACAAGCGCAAAGACAAACTCGCTGAATCGCGCAAAGAACTGCAGGACGCGCTGGACGAAATCGACAAGTAATTGATGGCCCTGTCGCGAGGGGATTTATCCCCGTCCGGCGGCGAAGCCGTCGCAAATCCGGCTAGTCGGGTCTGACTGAAAAAACCCGGTTGTATGGTTTTGGGGCTCCTTCGCAACCCAACGGGGATAAATCCCCTCGCCACAAGGTTACTCAGCAGTCTTGTAGATCAATGATCCCGAAACTGTTTATGGCAAGCAGTGCAGGCGTCTTCAACTTTCTGCACCGCAGGCCCCAGGTTGCTGGCTTTATACGGCTGGACCTGACTGGCGATCACCAATTCACCGGTGGCCGCTTCAAGGTTGCGGGCCATTTCCTGAAAACGCGCCTGCTGCTTCCAGACATCGTCCTTGGCGCTGGTGTGATCTTCCTCGCGAACCTGCGGGAAATGCTTCCACGGCTCATGGGACAACGCATCGAGTTTCACCGCACCTTCGGCGAATTTCGGCCCATCGAACGGAATACGTCCACGCAACATGCCGCCGAGGTCTTCACCGGTCTTGAGCATTTGCTTGAAGATCGCCTTGCGTTGGCCCAGCGGCGAATTCGGATCGACACCGCCACAGGCGGACAAGGTCAGACAGGCCAGCAATACAACAGAAATTCTTTTAAGAGTCATGGTGGCTTCAGGTCACGGAATTCGGCGGCCAGTATCCTCGCGTCACCGCCAAACACCAATAGCCCTATTAAAAATACGGGTTGCTTGAACGCATGGAGCATTCGGGCAACCGGCACAGGAATCACTCCATGAACAGCCGTTTCCAGGCCTGGCGTCACCCGCTGATCGCAACCCTTCCGCTGCTGGCAATCCTCGCTGGCTGCACCGGTGGCGAGACTGCCAAGCCGAAAACCCATGCCCTCGCGACCTATTCCAGTGCCACTTGGGAAGCACTGCCGGCGGTGTCTGATAGCGACCTGGTCGCCGGTTTCGGTTCGTGGCGCAGCGCCTGCACCCGACTCAAGGCTGATACGGTCTGGGGCCCGACCTGCGCAGCAGCAGCCACAGTGCCGCAAAGCGCCACGGAGATTCGCGCGTTCCTCAAGCAGAATCTGGATGTCTACGGCCTGCGCGCTGAAAACGACAACCCCAACGGTTTGATCACCGGTTACTACGAACCGGTCTACCCCGGCAGCTTGACGCCGACCGACACGGCCAATGTGCCCGTGTATGGCGTGCCGGAAGACATGATCATTGTTTCACTGGACAGTATTTATCCAGAACTCAAAGGCAAACGTCTGCGCGGTCGCCTCGAAGGCCGCGTGCTCAAGCCTTACGACGACGCAGCGACCATTGAATCGAAAGGCGTCAAAGCCCCTGTGGTTGCCTACCTGACCGATCCGATGAACCTGCAATTTCTGCAGATCCAGGGTTCCGGGCGTATTCAGACCCAGGACGGCAAACAGCTGCGTATCGCCTACGCCGATCAGAACGGTCATCCGTACCGGCCGATCGGGCGCTGGCTGGTCGAACAAGGTGAGCTGAAGAAAGAAGACGTGACCATGAGCGCAATCAGCAACTGGGCCAAAGCCAATCCGGCGCGCATCCCGGAACTGCTCGGCAGCAATCCGAGCTATGTGTTCTTCACTCGCAACCCGGACAGTAACGAAGGCCCTCGTGGTTCGCTGAACGTACCGCTGACTGCCGGTTACAGCGCGGCAGTGGATCGCAAGGTGATTCCGCTGGGCAGCCTGCTGTGGCTGTCGACCACCCGCCCGGATGGCACGGCACTGGTGCGCCCGGTGGCGGCGCAGGATACCGGCGGCGCGATTGCCGGCGAGGTCCGCGCGGATCTGTTCTGGGGCACCGGTGATGCGGCCGGGCAACTGGCCGGCGACATGAAACAGCAAGGGCAGATCTGGATGCTCTGGCCCAAAGGCGCGGCGCTGCCGCAAGTGCCGCAGGTGGCTGACAAACCCTGAAAAGCAAAAGATCGCAGCCTGCGGCAGCTCCTACAGGGATTAACACATAACCTGAGTAGGAGCTGCCGCAGGCTGCGATCTTTTGATCTTGCTTTACCTAAACCGAAACAAAGAAGAACGAAGCAATCAACCCCATCCCCACAAACCACACCAGCGACCGCAAGATCGCCCAGTCCGCCAGATAGCAAATGATGTACAGCAGACGACTGGTGATAAACAGCACCGCCAGCACATTGACCGTCACCAGCTGCGCCGTGCCCACCAGGTGCGCAACGATCACCGCCGCCGCAAACGCCGGCATCACTTCAAAGCTGTTCAGTTGCGCGGCATGCGCACGTCTCGCCACACCGCTGAGGCTTTCGAGAAAGTCGCGCGGATCATGGTTGTCACTCAGTCTGTAACCGCCCACGGCCTTGGCCACACCCGTGCAGACATACGGCAGAAAAATCGCGACCAACACACACCACAGAGCCACCGTCATAACGCCGTCCTTTTTTCGATTTATAGAATTCGCAGGCCGTCAGAACTTCATGATCAACATGCCGATCAGCACCAGCCCACAGGCTAAGAGCCGTGGCCGGCCGAAAGGTTCTTTCAGGTAGCGCATACCGAACAGCACCACCAGAATCACGCTGATCTCGCGCAACGCCGCCGCTTCGGCAATCGAGCCCAACTGCATCGCCCACAGCACCAGAGCGTAGCTGGCCAACACGCAGAAGCCCACCGCCAGCCCGAGCTTCCACTCCTCGCGCCAGAACAGCCGGAACGCCGGGCGCTTGGCGACCCACGCCAACAGCGGAAACGGCCAGGCACTCAGCAGCGTCACCCAGACCAGATAATCCAGCGGGTGCGACCAGCGTCGCAGCGCCTGGCCATCGATGTAGGTGTAGCAGCCGATGCACAGGCCGATCAGCGCCACCACCGGCAGCATCGACCACGGCAGGTGTTTTCCGCCGCCGCCCTGCCAAAGCAGACAAACCATGCCCAATGGAATCAGCATGATGCCGAAGATCTGCTGCGTGGTGAGGACTTCGCCGGCGAAGATCAGCGTCAGCGCCAGCACCACCAGTGGCGACAACCCGCGCATCAGCGGATAGACCAGGCCGAGATCGCCGACCCGATAAGCCTGGATCAACAGGTAACGATAGAGCAGTTCAAACGCCGCAGAAGCGAGAATCCACGGCCAGATTTCCATGGGCGGCAGACTCACGAACGGCAACGCGATGGCGACCACCAGCAGCGCCACGGTGTCCATGCACGCCACCACCAGCAGCCGTTCGGCGCTGAATTTGATCAATGTGTTCCACGTCGCGTGCAACAGCGCCGCCACCAAAACCAAAGCTGTCGCCAGCACGTCTTACCCCTTGTTTTTATAGTCTCGATGTAGGAGCTGTCGCAGGCTGCGATCTTTTGATTCTGATTTTTAACAACCAGATCAAAAGATCGCAGCCTGCGGCAGCTCCAGTGAGCACCCGAAAACCCAAACGGTTAAACATCCGAAAACCGAATAGTCAGATTATTGATTCGCGATGTGTCAGCAGCTGTTTATACTGCAACCGACCACGCCGCACTCAGTTGCGCACAGAAAAATACCAATAATTCCTGCCTGCCCCGTACTCATTCGAGAACGGTCGCTGGCCTGCGTATGCCTGATCAACGCGTCAAGACTAACGACAGAGACCTTGCGCATGCCACTCGCCTTGCTTGCCCTTGCTGTTGCCGCGTTCGGCATCGGCACCACTGAATTCGTCATCATGGGCTTGCTGCCCGACGTCGCCCGCGACCTCGCCGTGAGCATTCCTCACGCTGGCCTGTTGATCACCGGTTATGCCCTGGGCGTAGTGTTCGGCGCGCCGATCCTGGCGATCGGCACCGCCAACATGCCGCGTAAAGCGACGCTGCTGGGCATGACGCTGATGTTCATCCTCGGCAATATCCTCTGCGCCCTCGCACCGAACTACGCGACATTGATGGCGGCGCGCGTGGTCACCGCGTTGTGTCATGGCGCGTTTTTCGGCATCGGCTCGGTGGTCGCCGCCGGACTGGTGGCACCGAACAAACGCGCGCAGGCAATTGCCATGATGTTTACCGGCCTGACGCTGGCCAATGTCCTCGGCGTGCCGTTGGGTACAGCGCTCGGTCAATACGCCGGCTGGCGCTCGACGTTCTGGGCAGTGTCGGTGATTGGCGTGATCGCGGCGCTCGCGCAGTGGTTATGGCTGCCAAAACACATCCCGATGGACAAGGCCAATCTCGCCAGCGAATTCAAAGTGCTGGGCAAGGTCAATGTGCTGTTGGCGTTGGGCATGAGCGTATTGGCGTCCACCAGCCTGTTCAGCGTGTTCACTTACATCGCGCCGATCCTGCAGGACATCACCGGTGTCAGCCCGCACGGCGTGACCGTGATGTTGCTGCTGTTCGGAGTCGGCCTGACCGGTGGCAGCATGCTCGGCGGGCGCTTGGCCGATAGCCGTCTGCTGCCGTCGCTGGTCGGTGTGGCCTTGGCGGTGGTGGTAATTCTCGCGGCATTCAGTCAGACCAGCCGTTCGGTGATTCCGGCCGCCATTACGCTGGTGCTGTGGGGGATTTTTGCCTTTGCGCTGTGCCCGATCCTGCAATTGCTGATCATCGATCAGGCCCATGAAGCGCCGAACCTCGGCTCGACGCTGAACCAGAGCGCATTCAATCTCGGTAACGCGGCGGGCGCGTGGATTGGCGGGCTGGTGGTGGCCAGTGGCGCGGACCTGGCGGACTTGCCTTGGACGGGTGCGCTGGTCGGTGTATTGACGGTGCTGACGGCGCTGTTTTTCATCTATCTGCAACGTCGCGAAGCGGCTGCGGTCAATGTGTCCGGCTGATCGGGTTTAGCCTGCAAGAGCCCTCACCCTAGCCCTCTCCCAGTGGGAGAGGGGACTGACCGTGTTGAATGTTTGAGTTACATCGACCTGAAAATTTCGAGCCGAACTCAGGCCCTGAAAGACTTGAAGATCTGCTCCCTTTCCCCCTCTCCCTAAGGGAGAGGGCTGGGGTGAGGGGGCTGTTGATCTCATCACACCCTCAACTGTGTCCCGATCCTGACTCAGCCCATCCAATCCCTGCACCAAAGATTCGGTGCGCTGTCTTTCCACCCCTCATCCAAAGGACCCCGGATGCTTGAACTTGTCGCCGCTTTCATCTGCCTCACCACCCTCCTCACCTTCGTCAACTTCCGCTTCATCGGCCTGCCGCCGACCATCGGTGTGATGGTCACTGCGCTGTTGTTCTCCCTGTTGCTGCAAGGCCTGAGCGTGCTCGGCTACCCCGGCCTCGAAGAACGCGTGCAGCAACTGATCGGCCAGATCGACTTCGGTGATCTGTTGATGAACTGGATGTTGTCATTCCTGTTGTTCGCCGGCGCCTTGCACGTCAACCTCAATGATCTGCGCAGCTACCGCTGGCCCATCGGTTTACTGGCGACTTTCGGCGTATTGATCGCCACCGCGGTGATCGGCAGCCTCGCCTTTTACATCTTTGCCCTGTTCGGCTGGCACGTGAGCTTCCTCTATTGCCTGTTGTTCGGCGCGCTGATCTCGCCGACCGATCCGATCGCCGTGCTCGGCGTGCTGCGTACCGCCAATGCGTCGAAACCGCTGAAAACCACCATCGTCGGCGAGTCGTTGTTCAACGACGGCACCGCAGTCGTGGTGTTCACTGTGCTGCTGGGCATCGCTCAACTCGGCGAAACCCCGACCATCAGTGCCACGGCCATGCTGTTCGTTCACGAAGCGATTGGCGGCGTGTTGTTCGGCGGGATGATCGGTTACCTGGTCTATCGGATGATCAAGAGCATCGAGCAGCATCAGATCACGGTGATGCTCACTCTGGCGCTGGTCATCGGCGGTTCGGCGATGGCCACCGAGATTCATGTTTCGGCACCGATTGCGATGGTGGTCGCCGGTCTGATCATCGGCAATGTCGGCCGTAATCTGGCGATGAACGAAATGACCCGGCGCTATCTCGACGGTTTCTGGGAATTGCTCGATGACATGCTCAATGCGCTGTTGTTCGCGTTGATCGGCATGGAGCTGTTGCTGCTGCCGTTCAACTGGCTGCACGTGGCGGCAGCGAGTTTGCTGGCGGTGGCAATTTTGTTGTCACGCCTGCTGACCGTGGCCCCGGCCATCGTCCTGCTGCGGCGCTGGCGGACGGTGCCGGCCGGCACGATCCGGATTCTGACCTGGGGCGGTTTGCGCGGCGGTGTCTCGGTGGCACTGGCGCTGGCCCTGCCGCTGGGCCCGGAGCGCGATCTGCTGCTGAGCATCACCTACATCGTGGTGCTGTCGTCGATCCTGTTGCAGGGCCTGACCATCGGCAAACTGGTCAAGCATGCGACTCGCAATGAGCCAAGTACCGCGACTGAGTCAGCGCACTGACGCATCCCTGCGGCGCCGTCGTGGATTACTGTCATGACGCGTCGCCGAGCAATTCGAGCAGATGCCGCATCGCTAATGGGCGGTGCGGCGTCGAGCTGTGCATCACCACCAGTTCGCGCGAATAGCGCTGCCCATCCCCCACCGGCATGACACACATGCCGTCCAGCGCCATCCCGGCCCATTGCGGCACCAGCGATACCCCCATCCCCTGCGCGACCAGCATGACGATGGTTTCCAGCGCATCCAGCTCACAGAGCACATTGGGTTCGATCGCCTGCTCATCGAGGTAGCGCTGAGCAATCTGCCCGCCCCATGAACGCGCGTCGTAACGTATGAGTGGGCCTGCGCGCAGCAGCGTTTCCAGCGATTGCCCGGCGTGCGCGGCCGGAGCAACCAGAACCAATGGCTCAACCTTAAGCACAGTCAGCGCCATGGCCTTGGGTGGCTGAAACGGCGGCCTGACCAGAATCGCCGCGTCCAGTTCGCCTGCCAGCACTTTCTCGTAAAGGCTTTTTGAATCACCCGGCGTGATCTTCAATTTCAGCGCCGGCGCCGATAACGCCAAGCGCTCGATCAATCCCGGCAACACACCGGTCAGCGCCGTCGAAATCGCCCCGATCTTCACTTCACCCGTCAAAGCATCGTGATGCAGATCGTTTTGCAGCGCCTGCGTCTGGTCGATGATCGCCCTGATTTGCGGCAGCACCAGCAAACATTGATCCGTCGGCCGTGCCGCATGCGCGGTGCGCAGCAACAAGGCATAACCCAATGATCGCTCGAGTGCCTGCACCCGCTGACTGATCGCCGCCGCCGTGCGGTTTTCGCGGCGTGCGGCCGCCGCAATCGAACCGGTTTCAACCACCGCGATCAGGCTTTGAAGAAAGCGCACGTCCATAAGTTTTCCTTTCGCTCAGAACAAGGCGAAGCCGTTTTGCCTCGCCGATCAGCCTGTTTACCCTGAGCGCTCCTTCACTCGGGGCTATCACATGAACAGACCCTTTCACGCTGCATACCATGTTTGCGACCTGGAACAGGCACGGATTTTTTATCGAGATGTGTTGGGTTGTACTGAGGGCCGCAGTACAGAGAGCTGGGTCGACTTCGATTTTTTCGGCAATCAGATTTCGCTGCACTTGGGCACACCCTTCGCCACCACCCGCACCGGACACGTTGGCGAACACAAAGTGTTGATGCCGCACATCGGTGTCGTTTTGCCGCTCGAAGAATGGCTGGAACTGGCCGAGCGCCTGAACCGTCTCGGCAGCGTTTTCGAGATCCCGCCATTGATCCGCTTTGCCGGCGAACCTGGGGAGCAACGCACGATGTTCTTCCTTGACCCCAGCGGCAACCCGATCGAAGTCAAAGGCTTCAAGGACTTCAGCGGCCTGTTCGCACATTGACTCCACCCCCAACAACCACAAGAAAAAAGGGGCACAACATGAGCAGCAAAACACCCACCAGTCTTGTCACGCGCATCATGATCGGGCTCGTTGCCGGGGTTATTGTCGGCATCCTTCTCAACCAGTTTCCCGAATACAAAACCTGGTTCATCGACAACTTGCTGCAACCGGCAGGAGACCTGTTCATCAGGCTGATGAAAATGATCGTGGTGCCGCTGGTCTTTGCCTGCATGGTCGTCGGCATAGCCGGCGCGGGCAGTACCAAGGCGCTTGGCCGGGTCGGGATAAAGACGCTGGTGTATTTCTTCACGATCACCAGCATCGCCATCGTCTTCGGTCTGATTGTCGGTAACGTGTTCCAGCCCGGCGCTGGTGCGGACTTCAGCAGTACCCTACAGGCACCGGTCAGCGGGCTGGCCACTTCAGGTGAAACACAGAATCTTGGCCGAACCCTGGTCAACATCGTTCCGGACAACATCGTACTGGCGATGTCGCAGGGCAAACTGCTCTCGGTGTTGTTCTTTGCCATCCTGTTCGGCTGCGCCCTGTCGATGCTGCCCGAGCAACAGAAGGCGCCGTTGATCGCGGTGATGCAGGCGGTTTCCGACACCATGTTCAAGGTTACGCATCTGGTCATGCACTATTCGCCGATCGGCATCTTCGGCCTGATCGGCGTGACCGTGGCCAGCTTCGGGTTGAGTGCCTTGCTACCGCTGGCCAAGCTGATCGGCATCACTTACGTAGCAGTGCTGCTGTTCGCATTCTGCGTGCTCGGGTTGGTGGCAAGAATCGCCGGTATCCGTTTTTTTCACCTGATCCGGGAAATACGCAGTGAACTGCTGTTGGCTTATAGCAGCGCCGCTTCGGCCACGGTGATGCCGCAACTGATCGAGAAAATGGAGCGCTATGGAGCGCCGCGACCGATTACCAGCATGGTCATTCCACTGGGCTACTCGTTCAACCTCGACGGCGCATCACTGTTCGCGGGGCTAGGCACCTTGTTCATCGCCCAGGCTTACGGCATCGACCTCGGGCTGGCAGATCAGGCCATGCTCGTATTGATCATGGTGCTGACATCAAAAGGCGCGGCCGGAGTGCCTGGTTTCATGTTTATCATTCTGACAGCAACGCTCACCGCCGCCGGATTACCGGTGGAAGGCGTGGCGATCATCGCCGGCGTGTACCGTTTGATGGACATGCCGGTGACCGCACTCAATGTGTTGGGCAATGCGTTGGCGCCGTTGGTCATCGCACGCTGGGAGGGACAGCTCAAGGCACCGCAAAGCGAACCGCTCGCACAACCGGCCAGCCCGCCACTCAAGGCCTGAACCTATTGGCGCTTGCTGTCCGGCTCATCCTCGCGGGGTTCGCCAGAGTCTGGTTTATCAGTCTTCGGCGCCCCGCTCTCACTGCGGATCTGTGCATGACTGATCAGCGCGAAGATGAAGCTGCCGCCAATGATGTTGCCCGCCAGCGTCGGCCCGGCAAAGACCATCCAGAAATCGCTCCACGGCAATTCGCCGGCAAACACCAGGTACGACACTTCGGCCGAACCGACGACGATGTGGGTGAAATCGCCGAGCGCCATGAGGTAAGTGATGAGGATGATGATCCACATCTTCGCGCTCTCCATGGACGGGATCATCCAGACCATGGTGGCGATCATCCAGCCGGAAACGATGCCTTTGGCGAACATCTGGCTGGCGTGGTTTTCCATGACCTTGCGGCCGATTTCGAGGAAGGCGTGATCGGTCTTGGTGTCGAAGATCGGCAGTTCGAGCATCACGTACGCGACCAGAATCGTGCCGCAGAGGTTGCCGACCAGCACCACCGTCCACAGGCGGATCAGTCGGCCGAAGTTACGGATCGTCGGCTTGGTCATGACTGGCAGCACGGCGGTCAGGGTGTTCTCGGTGAACAGTTGCTGACGGGCGAGAATCACCGCCAGGAAGCCTGCGCAGTAACCGAAACTGGCTATCACCTTGAATTCGTCACCTTCGGGCAGGCGCGAGTTGAGCAGGCCCATGCCCATCAGCGACAGGCCCATGGTCAGCCCGGCCGCCAGTGCCGACCACCAGAGTGCGGCGATGCTGCGCTCCAGTTCCTGATCGCCTTGTGAGCGGATGATTTCGTGCAGGACGGCCGCGCGCGGCGGCTGGCTCTTCTCGACTTCGTGCTGTTCTTTGGCCGAGAGATCGGGGGTCTTGCCGTCGGTGGGGGTGGTCATGGCGTGGCAACCGTGGGGGGTGGTGTTTACCTACGACCCTTGCGGCTTGTAATACGTTCTGTGAGCGCCACGCTAATAGTGTAGGAGCTGCCGAAGGCTGCGATCTTTTGACTTTGTTTTTTGTAAAGCAAGATCAAAAGATCGCAGCCTTCGGCAGCTCCTACAGGGGTCGCGTTATTTAGTGACTAATTCGTCTTCCTGAAACTGGTCTTTGACATATTTGATTTCAGTGCGGCCATGCGGTGCCGGCAGGCCGTCTTCGCCAAGGTTCACGAAAACCATCTTCTCGACGGTCAGAATGCTCTTGCGAGTGATCTTGTTGCGCACTTCACAAGTCAAGGTGATCGAGGTGCGGCCGAACTCGGTGGCGGTGATGCCCAGCTCGATGATGTCGCCCTGGCGCGAGGCGCTGACGAAGTTGATCTCGGAAATGTACTTGGTCACCACGCGCTGATTGCCCAGCTGCACGATGGCGTAAATCGCCGCTTCCTCATCGATCCAGCGCAGCAAGCTGCCGCCGAACAGGGTGCCGTTGGGGTTGAGGTCTTCGGGTTTTACCCATTTGCGGGTGTGGAAATTCATCTTCACTCCTGAGTGTCTTGCCGAACGATGGACGGTATCTTGGCAGACTGAGCGGTCATGCTCCATGCGGCTTCGACTATGGTCGTCATTAACGATCTTCATCTGGCCGACAGAAACCCTTTGGAAGATCAGTCTAGACGGCTATAATCGCCACCGTTTCAAAACGGTCATCTTCAATTGATACCGTTTTCCCGCCACCTGTCCGAGGGGCGCTGCAGCAGGTTCAACCTGTCAGGCTCGGATGGGGCGTTGACTGGCCACGGCCGGACACTAAACGCACAACGGCGCCCATTCGCATACATTACGAATGGAGGCTCATCATGAGCGCTGTTATCACGCCTGCAGATTTTAACGATTACAAAGTTGCCGACATGTCCCTGGCTGCCTGGGGCCGTCGCGAAACCATCATTGCCGAATCGGAAATGCCAGCTCTGATGGGTCTGCGTCGCAAGTACTCCGGCGAACAGCCGTTGAAAGGCGCCAAGATCCTCGGCTGCATCCACATGACCATTCAAACTGCCGTACTGATCGAAACCCTGGTTGCCCTGGGTGCCGAAGTTCGCTGGTCGTCGTGCAACATCTTCTCCACTCAGGATCAGGCCGCTGCCGCTATCGCTGCTGCCGGCATCCCGGTTTTCGCCTGGAAAGGCGAAACTGAAGAAGAATACGAGTGGTGCCTGGAGCAGACCATCCTGAAGGATGGCCAGCCATGGGACGCCAACATGATCCTCGACGACGGCGGCGACCTGACTCAGCTGCTGCACGACAAGTACCCACAGGTTCTGGATCGCGTTCACGGCGTGACCGAAGAAACCACTACCGGCGTACACCGTCTGCTGGACATGCTGGCCAAGGGCGAGCTGCGCATCCCGGCCATCAACGTCAACGACTCGGTGACCAAGTCCAAGAACGACAACAAGTACGGCTGCCGTCACAGCCTGAACGATGCAATCAAGCGCGGTACCGACCACCTGCTGTCCGGCAAGCAAGCGCTGGTCATCGGTTACGGTGACGTGGGCAAGGGTTCGGCGCAGTCCCTGCGTCAGGAAGGCATGATCGTTAAAGTGTCCGAAGTTGACCCGATCTGCGCCATGCAAGCGTGCATGGACGGTTTCGAACTGGTTTCGCCGTTCATCGACGGTATCAACGACGGTTCCGAAGCAAGCATCGACAAAGCGCTGCTGGGCAAGATCGACCTGATCGTGACCACCACCGGCAACGTCAACGTTTGCGACTCGAACATGCTCAAAGCCCTGAAGAAGCGCGCCGTTGTCTGCAACATCGGTCACTTCGACAACGAAATCGACACCGCTTTCATGCGCAAGAACTGGGCATGGGAAGAAGTGAAGCCTCAGGTACACAAGATCCACCGTACCGGTGCTGGCGCTTTCGACGCTCAGAACGATGACTACCTGATCCTGCTGGCCGAAGGCCGTCTGGTCAACCTGGGTAACGCCACTGGCCACCCAAGCCGCATCATGGACGGTTCGTTCGCCAACCAGGTTCTGGCACAGATCTTCCTGTTCGGCCAGAAGTACGCCGACCTGTCGCCAGCCCAGAAAGCCGAGCGCCTGACCGTTGAAGTACTGCCGAAGAAACTCGACGAAGAAGTGGCCCTGGAAATGGTTCGCGGCTTCGGCGGCGTGGTCACTCAACTGACCAAGCAACAGGCTGACTACATCGGCGTGACCGTCGAAGGCCCGTTCAAGCCGCACGCTTACCGCTACTGATTGGCTGAGCGTCGACGCGGTGTGCCTGGCGCACCGCGTTGCCTGACTGGCGCTGCTGACCACTCTGTGTAGGAGCTGCCGCAGGCTGCGATCTGTTGATCTGCAAAGATCGCAGCCTGCGGCAGCTCCTACAGGGTGCAGCGTCCGGCTTACGTGTTTCCAAGGGTATGACCATGTCCCAAGACCGTCGCTACAGCTTCGAGTTCTTCCCGACCAAGACCGATGCTGGGCATGAAAAACTGCTCGCCACTGCCCGTCAGCTGGCCACTTACAATCCTGATTTCTTTTCCTGCACCTATGGCGCTGGTGGTTCGACCCGTGATCGCACCCTCAACACCGTTCTGCAACTGGAAAGCGAAGTCAAAGTACCGGCCGCACCGCACCTGTCGTGCGTCGGCGACAGCAAGGACGACCTGCGCGGCCTGCTGAACGAGTACAAGGCTGCCGGCATCAAGCGCATCGTTGCCCTGCGCGGTGACCTGCCGTCCGGCATGGGCATGACCAGCGGTGAGCTGCGTCACGCCAATGAACTGGTGGAATTCATTCGTGAAGAAACCGGTGATCATTTCCACATCGAAGTCGCTGCTTATCCGGAGATGCATCCGCAAGCACGCAACTACGAAGACGATCTCGCCAACTTCGTGCGCAAGGCCCGTGCCGGCGCCGACAGCGCGATCACCCAGTACTTCTTCAACGCCGACAGCTACTTCTACTTTGTCGACCGTTTGCAGGCGCTGGGCGTGGATATTCCGGTCGTACCGGGGATCATGCCGATCACCAACTACAGCAAGCTCGCGCGCTTCTCCGATGCCTGCGGTGCGGAAATTCCGCGCTGGATCCGCAAGCAACTGGAAGCCTATGGCGATGACACGCAAAGCATTCAGCGCTTTGGCGAGCAAGTCGTCAGCGAGATGTGCGAACGCTTGTTGCAGGGCGGCGCGCCGGGGCTGCATTTTTATTCCATGAACCAGGCTGAGCCTAGCCTGGCGATCTGGAATAACCTGAAGTTGCCGCGTTAAGCATCAAAAGAAAGATCAAAAGATCGCAGCCTTCGGCAGCTCCTACATTGGTGTTAATTACACCTGTAGGAGCTGCCGACGGCTGCGATCTTTTGCTTTTGAAGCCCCGAAACAGAGCTTGTGCAGGCACTTTCTGGCTCTTTCGCGTTTCTCGTCGTAATCTCAAGCCATGCCTTTGATCACACAGTTATTCGCCGTGCTGGTTTTTGCTTGCCTGAGCTTTGCCGCTCGAGGCGAGAAGTTGCGTATTGTCACCGAGCCATGGGCGCCGTACGTGTATGAGGAAGGCGGCAAGAACCTCGGACTCGACTACGAAACCACGGCCATTGTCTTCAAACGCCTGGGCATTGAAGTCGAATGGCAATTCCTGCCGTGGAAGCGTTGCCTGTCGATGCTCGAAACCGGCCAGGCCGACGGTGCACTGGATATTTTTCACAGCGATGAACGCGACGCCACCCTGCTCTACCCGAGCGAGCCGCTGTCGGACGTCGAGTTCGTGATGTTCTACGCCAACAACCGGCCGCATCCGTTCAGCAAACTTGAAGAACTCCAAGGCCTGACCATCGGCACCTCGCCGGGCTATCTGTACAGCCCCGACTTCAGCAATTCGACGCTGTTTACCCGCGAACCGGCGCCGACCCACGAGGCCAATTTCGGCAAACTGGTGCGTGGCCGGATTGATCTGCTGATCACCGATCGCCGCGTCGGCCAGCATTTGCTCGACGAGTTGGATATCCGCAATCAGATCACTGAAAACCCTACAGTTATTAGCCGTCAGAGCCAATTTCTCGCGGTTCGCCGCAATGCCGGCATGGATTTACTCGTACAGCGCTTCGGTGCCGAGCTCAAGCGCTTCAAGCGCGAGCCGGCCTATGCCGAGCTGAGCGCCCGCTATGGCGCAGCTCCGGCGGATGCCGCGCCGTTGAGCAATGCCTCGGCGAGCAGTAAAACCGTTGAGCAGCAGGAAAGCGGCGCACAGTGATTGCTCTGTTATACTCCGGCGTTCCCGCCAGGCTCACGCCCGGACGCCCGGAACCGTAACAGGCCTCTCGACCCGCTACAGCGCAGCTTTGCAGCCCGCGCGAGCACTCCAGACGTGCCTTCGGAACCGCAGCAGGACCGGACGGGATTGCGTCCTCTTAAACGTGATTCGCGCCAGGCAAGACTCCCATTGGGCCAAGCCCTAACTAAAACAGGATTACTCATGTCCTTTGCTTCCCTCGGTCTCTCCGAGGCTTTAGTCCGCGCCATCGAAGATGCGGGCTATACCGAGCCTACTCCGGTGCAACAGCGGGCTATTCCCGCCGTGTTGCAAGGTCGCGACCTGATGGTTGCGGCACAGACAGGTACCGGTAAAACCGGCGGTTTCGCCCTTCCGATCCTGGAGCGGTTGTTCCCCAACGGTCACCCGGACAAATCCCAGCGTCACGGCCCGCGCCAACCGCGCGTACTGGTCCTGACCCCGACCCGCGAACTCGCGGCCCAGGTTCACGAGAGCTTCAAGATCTACGCCCGTGACCTGAAATTCGTCAGCGCCTGCATCTTCGGCGGTGTCGGCATGAACCCACAGGTTCAGGCCATGTCCCGTGGCGTTGACGTACTCGTCGCCTGCCCGGGTCGTTTGCTCGACCTCTGCGGCCAGGGCAGCGTTGACTTGTCCCACGTGGAAATCCTCGTCCTCGACGAAGCCGACCGCATGCTCGACATGGGCTTCGTGCACGACGTGAAGAAAGTTCTCGCGCGCTTGCCGTCCAAGCGTCAGAACCTGTTGTTCTCGGCAACGTTCTCCAAAGACATCACCGACCTCGCCGGCAAGCTGCTGCACAACCCGGAACGCATCGAAGTGACGCCGCCGAACACCACGGTCGAGCGCATCGAACAACGCGTGTTCCGTCTGCCGGCCAGCCACAAGCGTGCGCTGCTGGCACACCTGATCACCGCTGGCGCGTGGGAACAGGTACTGGTCTTTACCCGTACCAAACACGGCGCCAACCGTCTGGCCGAGTATCTGGACAAACACGGCCTGCCGGCTGTGGCGATCCACGGCAACAAGAGCCAGAACGCGCGCACCAAAGCGTTGGCCGATTTCAAGGCTGGCGAAGTACGCATTCTGGTCGCCACCGACATCGCTGCACGTGGTCTGGACATCGACCAGTTGCCGCACGTGGTCAACTTCGAACTGCCGAACGTTGATGAAGACTACGTTCACCGTATCGGCCGTACTGGCCGTGCCGGTCGTTCGGGCGAGGCGATCTCGCTGGTCGCGCCGGACGAAGAAAAACTGCTGAAAAGCATCGAGCGCATGACCAAGCAGAAAATCGCCGACGGCGACCTGATGGGCTTCGATTCGAGCACCATTGAAGCCGAGAAGCCGGAAGTGCGCGAGCGTCCGGACGTGCGTAACCCGCGCAACCCACGTGGCCCACGTGGCCCACGCGGCGACGGGCCAAATGGTGGCGGCGGTGGCGGCGGTCGTAAAGACAAAGGCAAAGACAAGGGCAAAGAGAAGCCGGCCGGTGAACGTGGCGAGCGTCCTGCCCGTCAGCAGAAACCGCGCGAAGGCACGCCGGCCCGTGAACAGCGTCCGAGCCAGCCACCGCGTGCGGCGGCTGATCGTGCACCGGACGAGTTCCTCGACGACGATGTGGATAACTTCGGTAACCGCGTTGACTACGTGCCAAAGCCAGCTCCGGCTGGCGGTCGCGGCCGTCGTCCAGGCGCACCGGCGCAGGGCGCAGGCGCAGGTTCCGGCGCACCACGTGGCGGTCAGCCACAAGGTCGCCAGAACGGTCCGCGCAACAGCAACGGCTCGAGCACCGGCACCCCACCGGCCAAACGCAGCGGCCCGCGCAACGGTGCACCGCGTGATGGTCAGCCGGCTCGTCGCGATGACGCTTCATCCTCGCGCAACCGCCGTCCAGCCCGTGACGACCAGCCACGCAGCGAACCGGCTGTGCAAAACCCGCGCAGCAACGGTCCGAAGATCATGCACAAGGAATCGAAAGCCGACCGCTTCCCGACACCTGAGCAGCTCGATCAACTGCCAGCTCGCCCGCGTGGCGAAAAACCGGCCTTGCTGACCCGCAATCGCTGAGTTAACGCCGCCATAAAAAATGCCCCGCCTCGAAAGAGCCGGGGCATTTTTCATGCACCAAACAAACCCGCTTCTTGTAGGAGCTGCCGAAGGCTGCGATCTTTTGATCTTGATCTGCAAAAAGCCAGGATCAAAAGATCGCAGCCTTCGGCAGCTCCTACAGGGGAAGTTGTGTTTTGACGGGCAATAAAAAACGCCCCCGGCCTTTCGACCGGGGGCGTTTTTGTGTGGCGGGGGAAAGTTATTTAACTTTCACGCCTTCCAGCGAGATGTCCAGATCTGCAGTTTGCGAGGTAGGACCTGGGCCCTTGATCCCGAAATCGTTCAGGTTGAGGGTGGTGGTGGCGTTGAAACCAGCACGCTCGCCGCCCCATGGATCCTTGCCTTCGCCGTTGAACGTGGCCTTGAAGGTCACTGGCTTGGTCACGCCGTGCAGGGTCAGGTCGCCAGTCACGTCAGCAGTCTTTTCACCGGTCGATTTAACGGCAGTGGAGACGAACTTGGCATCAGCAAACTTGCCAACATCCAGGAAGTCTTTGCTGGCGATGTGCTTGTCACGTTCAGCGTGGTTCGACCACAGGCTGGCGGTTTTCACATCAACAGCGATCTTGCTGGCTTCAGGCTTGGCCGAATCCCACGAGAAAGTACCGTCGAAATCTTTGAAAGTACCGTGGATGAAGCTGTAACCCAGGTGGCTGATTTTCCAGTCAACGAAGGCGTGCTGACCTTCCTTGTCGATTTTGTAGTCCGCTGCCATGGCCTGAGCCGAGAGCAGTGCAGAACCGATTGCCAGAGCGGCCAGAGTCTTTTTCAACATGCTTTCTTTTCCTTTGAGTCGAGGTTGAATTTCAGGCTTTGCGACCGAGCATTCGTGTCAGGGTCGCATCACGATCGAGAAAGTGGTGCTTCAATGCTGCCAACGCATGGAGACCGGAAAAAATTACCAGCGCCCACGCCAGCCAGAGATGAATCACCCCAGCGGTATCTGCCTGATCCGGTAGCCCGGAAACCAGTGCAGGAACTTCAAACAGGCCAAACACCGGGATCCCGACACCGTCTGCGGTGGAAATCAGGTAACCGGCAAGCATCACAGTGAACAGCGCCAGATAGAGAAACCCGTGGCCGAACTTGGCGCCGATACGGGTCATGCGGCTGTAGCTTTGCAGCGTCGGCGGCGGTGGGCTGATAAAGCGCCACAACACCCGCAACACCATCACGGCCAGCAACACCAGGCCGATGCTCTTGTGCAGATCCGGCGCCTCTTTGCGCCAGCTGCTGTAGTAATCCAGCCCGACCATCCACAGGCCCAACGCGAACAGCCCGAAGACCACCAGCGCCACGCCCCAGTGCATGAAGATGCTGACCCAACCATAGCGCGATGAAGAGTTACGTAGCTGCATTGCCCAAATCCTGTGAGAACTGCGAACCAAGACTAGCGAGTTATCTATCGAATTAAAGCGGAAAATTTCGCTTTGAAATATCGATAAATACGATCAAGAGTCTGTAAGTGGCGTGTTAAGGAAAGATTAAAGGCGATTACGGCGTGGGGCGTCTGGACAAATGATCGTTGCTGAACCCTCGGGCGCCTGCACAAGCGCAAGCAAAGGTGGCCATGGGAAACTGCCGAACGGGACAGAGTTATTCGTGGAACCGGCCCTTTATTCATGGCTGATTAGTTATGAAGCACCGCCGGTGGTTGCAGGCAATCGGCGCTGTAGGGATCTATCTGGCATTTATGCGCGAGTTCTGAACTATAACCGCCAGGTAATAAGCGCCCGTTGGAGCAACCTGGAAGTGCAATCAGCAAAAGCATGAGCGTGAACGTTTTCATCAAGTGCCTCCTATTTTTCCCAGCATAGAATTGGCGCCGGGGCACCCGCTATCACCTCAGTCTGAGTACTTTGTGGGAAGGCTCCGGTACACAAGTAAGCCCCGTGACCGGATGGCGAAGGACAAAATTGCAGGGCAAAAAAACGCGACCCGAAGGTCGCGTTTTTTATTGAAGCAAAGGCTTACTGCGCCTTGGTCTCAGTAGTGGCTGCCGGTTTGGCCGCTGGCTTCTTCGCCGGTTCGGCCTTTTTCGCTGCCGGTTTGGCTGGGGCCTTCTTCGCCTCGGTTTTAGCTGCAGGCTTCTTCGCCGCTGGCTTGGCCGCCGCTTTCTTCGCCGGTTCAGCTTTCACCGGAGTCACTGGCTTCGGTGCTTCCACCGGAGCTGGCGCAGGTGCCGGAGTCGGCGCAGGCGCTGGAGCAACCGGAGCAGGAGCTGGCTCTGGCGCCTTCACAGGCTCTGGCTTCTTCTCGTCATCCGAACCGCCGAACAGGTTGCTGAAGAAGTTGCCCTTCTTCGCTGCCACGGCACCCGCCGCGCCTGCCGCTGCTGCAGCCGGCAGCACTTTGGCTGGCTCGAACGATTTGCCTGCCGCCAGATCTTCAACCTGACTGGCCGCACGCTGACCGGTGCGCAGTGCACCTTCCAGGGTGCCCGGGTACAAGGTGTCGGTGTGTTCGCCAGCGAACGTCACACGCTGCAGCGGACGTTCCCACAGACGCCAGAACTTGCTGATCTGGCCCGGGCCGTAAGCCAGGTACGCGCCACCCATCGAAGGATCGGTGCTGTAGCGACGGATTTCATAACCGGTGAACGAGCCACGGGCCTGTGGATAAAACGCGTGCAGACGAATCAGCACCTGATCGACCATCTGTTTGTCGCCAAACGCCTGCATCACGCGGGCATTGTCGCCGGACAGGTTGATCACCACGTTGGCGCCGCCCTTCAGGGCTGGTTCGATCCAGAGCATACCGAGACCGGTGTTGCTGTAGATCTCGCCGGACATGCGCGCCTTGCTTTCCCACACCGGCGTCTTGAACTTCAGCATGATCTGGTCGCGCCAACCGTAGTTGGTGCCCTTGATCGCCGCAAGATGCTGAGCATCCAGCGCAGGCGTCAGCGCAATCTTGTTCAGTGCACGCAATGGCACGGCCAGCACCACGTAGTCAGCCTGGTAGCCAACGCTGCCGACCTTGACGGTCACGCCGTCCTTGTCCTGGGTGATCGCCGACACTGGCGCGTTGGTCTTGATGGTTTTGATCTGTTTGACGAACGCCTGCGCCAGTACCTGGCTACCGCCGACCAGACGCGAAGCGCGCAGGTCACGGTCGGACACGCCGCGATAGACGCGGTTCTGCTGCGCGAAATACAGCAGCGACAGACGCGAAGGCTCGTCGTAGTGAGTGCGGATGTCCTGGTTGATCAACTGACGCGCGGTCGCTGGCAAGTTCTGCTTGTCGAGCCAGCTCGATACGGTGATCTGGTCCAGCGCGTGCAGGGTGTTGGTCGCGGCCGGGTTCTGCGGATCGTCGATCGAACGCGCCAGATCGTCGAGGGTTTTCTGGTAGCGCTTCAAGGCATCGGCGGTGGCCGGCTGCTTGGTCGCCAGATCAGCGGCGGAGAAATACTCGCCGTCGATCAGATAACCCGGCGTACGCACGAATTCCGGTGCTGGCGTGGTGCCCAGCTTGAAGGTCGAAACGTACTTGTTCAGCACCGGCTGGGTCTTGTCGTTGCCGATCCACTCGCTGGTGGCCATACCGGAGCGACCGCCCAGGCTTGGTTTGGCTTCCAGCAGGGTGACCTGCCAACCTTTGTTTTGCAGTTCGTAAGCGGCAGTCAGGCCCGACAGGCCGCCACCGATCACGATTGCGGTTTTATCCTTGGCCAGCGCCGTAACGCTGAACAGCCCCAATATCACCAGCGCACAGGCGCGCAGCCAACCGACAGACATTCAGCGAACTCCGGAAATACACAGAAAAAAGCAGTTGTGCGGGTCAGACGACCCAAAGAACCGCGAAGAATACGTTAGCCATCAAAACGCCGCCAGCGACGTCTATCGGCTCATACAAAGTAGCTCAATCGACACAATGGGTTGTCCCCGCGCGACGCATTGCATAGGCTTGCGCGATTGTTTGCCCGCGCCTGACGCGAGCCGCCTCGAGGAGACTGTAAATGGGCCTGAATAACCAGTGGATGCAACGCGACCTCGCGGTGTTGTGGCATCCCTGCACCCAGATGAAAGACCACGAACAGCTGCCGCTGATCCCGATCAAGCGCGGTGAAGGCGTCTGGCTCGAAGACTTCGAAGGCAAGCGCTACCTCGACGCCGTCAGCTCGTGGTGGGTCAACGTGTTCGGCCACGCCAACCCGCGCATCAACCAGCGCATCAAGGATCAGGTCGATCAGCTTGAGCACGTGATTCTGGCGGGTTTCAGCCATCAGCCGGTGATCGAGCTGTCCGAGCGTCTGGTGAAGATGACGCCGGAAGGCCTGAACCGGGTGTTCTACGCCGATAACGGTTCGTCCTGCATCGAAGTCGCGCTGAAAATGAGCTTTCACTACTGGCTCAATCGCGGCCAACCGAACAAAAAGCGTTTCGTCACCCTGACCAACAGCTACCACGGTGAAACCATGGCGGCGATGGCGGTCGGCGACGTGCCGCTGTTCACCGAGACCTACAAAGCGCTGCTGATGGACACCATCAAAGTGCCGAGTCCGGATTGCTACGGGCGCCCCGAAGGCATGAGCTGGGAAGAACATTCGCGCAACATGTTTGCGGCCATGGAACAGACATTGGCCGAGAACCATGACAGCGTCGCGGCAGTGATCGTCGAGCCGCTGATTCAGGGCGCTGGCGGCATGCGCATGTATCACCCGGTGTATCTGAAATTGCTGCGCGAGGCTTGTGATCGCTACGGCGTGCACTTGATCCTCGATGAAATCGCCGTTGGTTTCGGCCGTACCGGGACGATGTTTGCCTGTGAGCAGGCCGGCATTCGCCCGGACTTCCTCTGTCTGTCGAAGGCCCTGACCGGCGGCTACCTGCCGCTGGCGGCGTGCCTGACCACCGACGAGGTCTACAGCGCGTTTTACGACGACTATCCGACCTTGCGCGCGTTCCTGCATTCGCACAGCTACACCGGCAACCCGCTGGCGTGCGCGGCGGCACTGGCGACGCTGGATATTTTCGAGCAGGACAACGTCATCGAGAACAACAAGGCGCTGGCCCAACGCATGGCCTCGGCGACGGCGCATCTGGTCGATCATCCGAATGTGTCGGAAGTGCGCCAGACCGGCATGGTCCTGGCCATCGAGATGGTCAAGGATAAGGCCACGAAAGAGGCCTACCCTTGGCAGGAGCGTCGCGGTTTGAAGGTGTTCCAGCATGCGCTGGAGCGTGGCGCGCTGCTGCGTCCGCTGGGCAGCGTGGTGTATTTCCTGCCGCCGTACGTGATCACCCCGGAGCAGATCGACTTCCTCGCCGAAGTCGCCAGCGAAGGCATCGACATCGCTACCCGTGACAGCGTCAGCGTCGCCGTGCCAAAAGATTTCCACCCCGGCTTCCGCGATCCGGGTTGATTGCCATCTAAAGGTTTGAAAAAAACCCTGTGGCGAGGGGATTTATCCCCGTTCGGCTGCGCAGCAGTCGTGAAATCAGCACACGCAATACTCCTGACTCACCGCGTTTGCAGATTTTAGGGCGGCTTCGCCACCCAACGGGGATAAATCCCCTCACCACAAAAGCTCTTCACTACAGTGACTACGCGCCAATTTTTTAGAGACCCGAAATGAGACTGTCCCGCTTCTTTATCGACGCTCCCCTGAGCACCGGCGAACACGAATTGCCGGAAGCCCAGGCGCATTACATCAGCCGCGTGCTGCGCATGGCCGAGGACGATGCGGTGCAGCTGTTCGACGGCTCCGGCCATGAGTTTCGCGGCGTCCTACTGGAAGTCGGCAAGAAGCGCGTGACCGTGCAGATCGACGAGCAATTCGCCGGTCAGGTCGAATCGCCGTTGCACATTCACCTCGGCCAGGGCCTGTCCCGTGGCGAGCGGATGGATTGGGCGATTCAGAAAGCCACCGAGCTGGGCGTGAATGAAATTACGCCGATTTTCAGCGATCGCTGCGAAGTCCGCCTCAAGGATGAGCGAGCCGACAAACGCCTGCTGCACTGGCGTCAGGTGGCGATCAGCGCGTGCGAGCAATGTGGTCGTTCGCGGGTACCGGTGATTCATCCGCCGGTGTTGCTGGCGGACTGGATCAAACAGACCGAAGCCGAGTTGAAACTGGTGCTGCATCCGGTGGCCGAGCCGTTGGTGAGTCATGCCAAACCGGCGACTCTGGCATTTCTGATCGGGCCTGAAGGCGGTTTGACGGATGCCGAAGTCGAGCAGGCCAAGGGTAACGGCTTCCACGCCGCCCGCCTCGGCCCGCGAGTGTTGCGCACCGAGACGGCGCCGGTTGTGGCGTTGGCGGTAGCCCAACAATTGTGGGGTGATTTCTAATCCTTTTTGCCGAATTGATCATTCCCACGCTCTGCGTGGGAATGCCGCCCGGGACGCTCCGCGTCCCAAACGGCGTGACGCAGAGCGTCACAGGAGGCGTTACCACGCAGAGCGTGGGAACGATCAGTCAGCCGGCTAGAGGACATAAAACAGAATCGCGACAAAGTGCAGCAAGCTTCCGGCAATCACAAACAGATGCCAGATCCCATGCGCATGCCGCAGCCGGTGATCCAGGGCAAAAAAGATAATCCCCACCGTGTACAAAACCCCGCCCGACGCCAGCCAGGCAAACCCTGTTGTGCCCAGCGCCGCAATCAAAGGCTTCACCGCCACCAACACAATCCAGCCCATCACCGCGTAAATCACGATCGACAGAATCCGCGCCTCCGAACGCGGTTTGATCTCTTGCAGAATGCCGATCAACGCCAGCCCCCAGACAATCCCGAACAGCGTCCAGCCCCACGCCCCGCGCAGGGTCACCAGGCAGAACGGTGTATAGCTGCCGGCAATCAACAGGTAGATCGAAAAGTGATCGACCTTCTTCATGATCGCTTTCTTGCGCCCGCGCACGCTGTGGTAAACCGTCGAAGCGCTGTAGAGCACCAGCAAAGTGAACGCGTAGATCGCCACACTGACAATCTTCCACGGACTGCCATCCAGGCTGGCAATCACCAACATCCACACGCCGCCGACAAAAGCCGCCACCGCCCCGACCAGATGGGTCCAGGCGTTCAATCGTTCTCCGTGATACATGTATTGCTTACCTCATATTCATTACCGCAGCGCGCAAGGCTCGGGCCTTGAGCGTAAAAGCGCAATCAAAAGATCGCAGCCTGCGGCAGCTCCTACAGGTAATCGCATTCCAATGTAGGAGCTGCCGAAGGCTGCGATCTTTTGATCTTCCGTGCACAATCGGCCGATACCAAAAAGAGTCCGCGCCATGCTGATCGACGAAGAGTTGACCCTGAAAAAACTCGAGGTGTTCCTCGCCTTCATGCGCACCGGCAACCTCGCCCGCGCCGCTGCCGAACTGCAGACCAGCAACGTCAGCGTGCACCGCGCGATTCACTCGCTGGAAAGCGCCCTGCGCTGCCCGCTGTTCAAACACGAAGGCCGCAATCTGACGCCGCTGGAAAGCGCTTACGTCCTCGAAGAACGCGCGCAGAAACTGATCAACGACGTCGTCGAAAGCGTACGCCTGACCCGCGAAGCTGCCGGCTTCTCTGCCGAACGCTTCAAACTCGGCTCCTTGTATTCGCTGACGGTAAAAACCGTACCGCAACTGATCATGGGCCTGAAAATCCGCCGCAGCGAACTCAATATCGACCTGATCCTCGGCTCGAACATCGACCTGCTCTACAAGTTGAAGAACATGGAAGTCGACGCGATTCTGGTGTCGCTGGACGACAGTATCAACGACCCGGATTGCGAACAGATTGCGCTGTTTTCCGACGACATATTCCTCGCCACTCCGGCGGATTCAAAGTTTGCCCAGCGCAGTGAAGTGGACCTGGCGGAAGTGCGCGATGAAACGTTCATCACCTTGACCCAAGGCTTCGCGACGCATCAGGACGGCAACCGGGTGTTCAAGCAGGCGGGGTTCGAGCCGAAGGTGGCGATGCAGGTGAATGACATCTTCACGCTGCTGAGCATGGTCAGCTCGGGGGTGGGTTATGCGTTGCTGCCGGGAAGGATCGCTGCGGTGTATGAGAACCGGGTGAAGCTGATTCCGTTGCAGGAGAAGTACCGGTTGCAGCAGCACATTGGCGTGGTGTTCTTGAAGGCCAAGGAGCGCGATCCGAATTTGCTGGCGTTGTTGGCGGAGTGTCGGATGTATGCCAATCGGCAGGTTGGGGTTTAGATCAAGATCAAGAGCTATCCCCTCACCCCAGCCCTCTCCCCCAAGGGGGCGAGGGGGAAAGGGAGCAGATCTCCGTGGGTTTCAAGGCCTGAGTTCGACTCAGGACTTTCAGGTCGGCGTACCTCGAACATCCAACTCGGTCAGTCCCCTCTCCCTACGGGCGGTCCGACGTTTCGGGAGGGCTAGGGTGAGGGCCGCTTTTAGCGATTAACCCACCAACCCGCGCATCGCCAAAAACAACAGCGAAGGCCCAAGCAAACACCCGAGCGCCGTATAAAACGCCGCCGTCAGACACCCATAAGGCACCAGCTTTGGATCCGTCGCCGCCAACCCGCCGGCCACACCGCTGGACGTGCCCATCAGTCCGCCGAAAATCACCGCACTGCGCGGGTTATTGAGGCCGATCATCGGCGCCACGAACGGCGTCATCACCATCACCAGAATCGCCTTGATCAGCCCCGCCGCAATCGACAGCGCCATCACCTCGGAACTCGCACCAATCGCCGCGCCGGTCACTGGCCCGACGATGTAAGTCACCGCGCCCGCGCCAATGGTGGTCAGACTCACCGCATCGGTATAACCGAACGCCATCGCCACGCCGACCCCAGCGACAAACGACGTACCGACACCTACAAACAGCGCCAGCACACCGACAAACCCGGCACGCTTGAGCTCTTCAACACTGACACCAAACGCCGTGGCAACAATCGCGAAATCGCGCAACATCGCCCCGCCGAGCAAGCCGATGCCGGACAGCAAGGGAATATCCACCACACCCTTCTGCCCGCCAGTCAGTGCGCCGCCGACATACGACAGCACCAGCCCGAGCAAAATAGCGATGGCCGAGCCGTGCAAGCGGCCCTTGGTGAAGGTGTTGGACATCCAGTAGGACACCCACATGGTCAGGCCGACAATCAGGAAACCGCTGATCAAACCGTAACCGGTGATGACTTTCATCATTGATTCGTACATGGCGATTACCCCGCAGTCTTGGCTGGAGCGATCGGGGTCTGCTCCTTGTTGCCCATGCGCGTCAGCACCGGCACCAAGGCAAAGGCGATGACCACGGCCAGCGTCCCGGCGAGGATCGCCATTGGCCCGCCCTTCAGTGCGCCGTAGACGTTTTGCTGGGCCGCCATGGCCACCACGATAGGAATGTAGACCGCGCTCCAGAATTCGACACCCTGCTCGGTCTTGCCCTTGAGCCAGCCGCTTTTGTTGAGGTAACTGCCCAGGCCAATCAACAGCAGCATCGCGATACCGACACCGCCGACGTTGGCCGGCACGCCGATCAGCTTGCCGAGCAGTTCACCGACCCAGATACCCACCAGCGTACAAAAGGCGAGAAACGCCACACCGTAAATAATCATTGTTGTAGTCCTCAAAGTGCATCGTCGAATGTTGTTTTTGTTGTTCGAAGCTTGAGTCGCGGCGGTTTAAAGTTGGCGGCTACCCTCCTCACGCAACAGCGCCTGCAAGGTGTCGAGACGCGCACTGTCGAAGGCAGTGACTGTGCCCTGCTCGAACACCCGGCGCGCCAGCCCGGTCAGCACCGCACCGGGCGGCAGTTCGATCTGTAAACGCACGCCGCGCTCGTAAGCGCTTTGCACGGTGCCGCGCCAATCCACCACGCGGCACATGTTGAAGGCGAGGTCGTCGCGCAGCGCTTCTACTTTGGTCACAGGGCGTGCGCGGCTGCCGCTCAGGTAAGCGATTTTCGCGGTTTTCAGTTCAACCTTGGCGAAGGCTTCGGCGAGGGTTTGTGCCGGTTTTTCCAGCAGTGGGCAGTGCGAAGGCACGCTCACTGCCAGACGTTTGGCCAGACCGGCGCCACGACTGCGCGCGAGTTCAGCCACGGCTTGCATGGCCTTGTCGCTGCCGGCAATCACCACCTGGTTATCGGCATTGATGTTGGCCAGATACACCGGCGAATCTTCGCTGTGCACCTGCGCCAGCAGCGTTTCGACTGTGGATAACTGCAGGCCGATGATCGCGGTCATTCCATAGCCTTGTGGATAAGCTTGCTGCATCAGTTCGCCGCGCAGGCTGACCAGATGCAGCGCATCGCTGAAGCTCAAGGCGCCGGCAACCACCGCTGCCGGGTAAGCGCCGATGGACAGGCCGGCGACATAATCTGCCGTGAGTCCGTCTTGCAACAGCTGCCGCGAAGCAGCGACGCCGGCGATCAGCAGGCACAGCTGAACCGCCCTTGTCGTGCGCAACGCTGCGCTGGAATCCAGCAGCGATACATCTTCACCGAGCACATCACTGGCCTCGACCAACGATTCCCGAGGCAAACGCTGCAGCATGCCCGCTTGCTGCGCACCCTGGCCGGGGAACACCAGCAGACTGCTCACGCTGCCTGCTCCTGCGGGTTCCATGGATCGATCACCAGGCACGCCTGATGAGCATTTTTCAGCAGCACGCGCGCCGAACCGCTGGCCCATTCACGCAACGCCACAGCACCAAACGGAGTCTGCAATTGCAGGTCGACCCGGCACACGGCCTGATCAAAAAGTTCGACCAGTTTGCGTGCCTGATTACGAGTGATCAGTTGCGGTGTACGCAGAATCAAATCGAGGTCGCTGGCCGCGTGCATCGCGATAAAACCACTGGCCAATTCAAACCCGACACTGCCACTGACACCCCAGACCCAACCGCAATCGTCGAGCATTGGCCGCAGTTGTTTGAGCGCCTGCATCACTGGCAGATCGCGTTCGCAATCGACATGACAAAGCACTTCGGGGCTGACCCGACAGGCAGTCGAACCCAGTGCCATAAACGCTGCCAGCCGCTGCTCGCGCAACACACCGCGCACGCCGACCGCGACAAAACCTTCAGCACTCAACGCGCGCCGCACCACCACCGGTTGCCCAGCGGCCAGCGACTCGACCGCCCACAACGGCGCATCCGCCGGCAACTGCGCCGGGGTCATGCCCCAGAGCAGATCGTGGGCCAGAGGCGTGCTCACCACTGCGCCCTCAACAGTTCGCGCACTTTGCTGGAAGCCGCACGATTTTTCGCGCCGAGACGATTGCTCAAGTCAGTGCTGGAGACATCGCCGATGGCTTGTTTGAGGCATTCGTTAACCCTTGAGAGATCCTCCGCCGTCGGCTGCTCGATCTGCTGCACCGACAAGGTTTCCCAGAGCAATCCGAGACTCGCATAGCTGTCGATGTCATAAGCCATCGGCGGCACGCTGGCGGCCAACGCTTCCAGCTCTTCAACAGTGCGCAAGGTCACCCGTGCGGCCGAAGCTTTGCCCATCGCATGCACCATCACGCCCGGATCGCGCAGCGCAATCAAACGGTTGGCCTGGTAACCATGAGCCAGAAACGCCCCGGACATAGCCTTACCCACCAACAACGCAATCACCGGATGCCCGGCCAGACGTGCGCGGGCATAACTGTCCGCCGCACCGGCCAGCGCCTGGTGAATGCCGAGGGCTTCTTCACGGCGACCGTAGGCCTGGCTCGGCACATCGACGATGGCGATGATCGGGCGCTTCTGCGCTTTATCGCGGTCAGCCGTGATCGCGTCATCCACAGCCTTGGCCAGACCCCAGCCTTCGAGCAAGCCGACTTCGCCATTACGAGCACGCGGAAAACGATTGTCCGGATCAGCGACCACAGCGATAAAACGCCCCAATTCACCGTCAGCGACCCTCAACGATGGCGGCAGCCCTTCGACCTTGAGAGCGCCGGCGCTCAAGGCGTTAAACCAGTTCAAACCGCGCAATGAATAACCGCTCATGAGCGCTCTCCTTGATACAGGTCGCGAACCACCGACGGTTCGATTTGCGGGTCAGTGTTCAGACTGCCGAGACGTTGCAGAAACCATTCGGCGCGTTGGCTGCGCGGCTGCGCCGGCAAACCTTGCTGGAGCAATTCACCGACCTGCTGACGAATCTTCGCCACGTCGTCGGCGACATAACGATCCACCAGACCACTGGCAAAACGCTGCTCGCCACCGGTCAGGCTCCAGATGAAGGGACGGTCGCGGGAGTCGTATTCCTCGATCCCGGCTTCTTGCTCAATCACCTGCGGGCCGTTCAAACCAAGGCGTGCTTCCTGAGTCACCAGCAAATAACTGCACAGCGCCGCCGCAATCGACATGCCGCCGAAGCAACCGACGCTACCCGCAACCACACCGACCACCGGTTGGTACTGCTGCAAATCGACAATCGCCGCATGAATATCAGCAATCGCCGCCAGCCCGAGATTGGCCTCCTGCAAGCGCACGCCACCGGTTTCCAGCAGCAACACCGCGCGGGTCGGAATGCCTTTACGGTTGTCTTCAGCCGCCAGTTCCAGCGCGCCGGCAATCTTCGCCCCACCGACTTCGCCAAGGCTGCCACCCTGGAACGCGCCTTCAATCGCGGCAATGACTATCGGCAAACCGTCGAGGCTGCCCTTGGCGATCACCACGCCGTCATCGGCCTGCGGCACCACGCCCTGGCGTTCGAGCCACGGCGACATCACCCGTTGAAACGGATCAAGCAATTCGCGAAAGCTGCCGGCATCGAGCAAAGCCTTCGCCCGTTGCCGCGCGCCGAGTTCGACGAAGCTGTGTTTGTTAAGCAACGCTGCGCTGTCAGTCATGGCCGATCTCCTCGAAACCTTGTTCCAGACGCAAGCGCACCACCCCCGGCGTCGCGCCGAAATCGTGGATATCAATAGCCATCGCCGGCGGCGTGGTGCCGTCGAACATCCGCGCAAACAGGTGCTGCCAACGCAACTGGGCGCCGTTGACCGAGGTCTGCACATTGATCGTCAGCTTGCCGGCCAGGCCCGGTTCGATCAGCACTTCCAGATCACCCGAGCCGACACAACCAACCAGCGCGCGACCGCGTGGCGGCTGCCCGGCGGGGAATTCAAACGATAGGGTTTCCATCAAAACGCTCCCTGAAGGATGCCGTCGCGCTCGATACGGTCGAGCAGCAGCGTGGCGGCGAGCAAGTCGGCGGCGCCACCGGGCGAGGCATTCAATGCGATGAGTTGTTGATCCAGTTCGTGCAGCCGGCGGCGACCGCTGAGGCTGGCGCTACCACCGGCGTCGAGTACCGCTTGCGCGCCGAGTTGCATGGCTTGCAAGCCCTCTTCGCCGGCGCGGTAGAGCACGCAGGTGTCAGCGAGGTCAGTCATGATCGCGAGCAAGGCATCGAGTCGAGCGTTCTGTTCGCCGTGGCCGTTGGCGCGGCTGCGTTTGAGTTGTGGCAAGCCACGTTGCAGAACTGAGGGGAAGCCGAGTTGCGCTTCTTCACGAGCACCGCGAGCGCCATAACGCAGGGCGACTTGGGCGCCGTGGCTCAAAGGTTTGGGGGCGTGGCGGTCATCCAGCAAGGCCAGTCGCGCGGCGCGCAATGAAACTGCATTGGCGCTGGTGGATTTCGGCTCCATTGCAGCGGCGGTCACCAACAATCCCAGCGCCCAAATTGCGCCGCGATGCGTGTTCACGCCGTTGGTGGTGGTGAGCATGGCTTGCTCGCCCTCACGGCCGATGCGGCCAATCGCTTCGCGCAACGTTGAATCGACTTCGCCGATTTCAACCGCTGCTTCAGCCATCTCCTTGAACGCCGGCCACAACGACAGCGCCGACGCGTGCATCAGGCCCAGGTGCAAATCGGTGTGCGCGCCATTGCCGCGACGGTCGACCAGTGCCGGTTTCGGCGACAGATCGGCTTCGTCAATCAGCGCGTCCACCGCCAGATCGGCCAATCGATCAGCCACGGACAGCGGTTTCGCTTGCAGGTTAAATGCGTGCATTACCAGCTCCTGAATTTGGCGGGCGGGTTGTACAGGCCGCCGGACCACTCGACCAGATCGGCCACGCTTTTTGCCGCGAGCAATTCGCGAGTGGCGTCGGTGCGGCGGATGCCGAGGTCTTCGGGCAAGGCGATCAGGCCTTCGCGGCGCATGCGTTCGGTGTCTTTCGGGTTGTGGCGCAGGCCGATGGCGGTGACGCCGGCGACTGCTGCGATCATCGCCTGGCGCTCTTCCAGCGAACGCGCCTTGTACAGGTAGGCGATGCCTTCTTCGGTGAGCAGGTGGGTGACGTCATCACCGTAGATCATGATCGGCGCCAGCGGCATGCCGCTTTTCTTCGCCACTTCCACCGCGTCGAGGGTTTCGACGAAGGTCGGTTTGCCGCCCTCCTGGAATGTCTCGACCATTTGCACCACGAGTTTCTTGCCGCGTTCGAGCATCGGTTGCTGCGAATCGTCGTGGCGCATGTCCAGCCACGCCGGGGTGCCGTGACGGCGACCGCGCGGGTCGTGGCCCATGTTCGGCGCGCCGCCGAAACCGGCGAGACGGCCACGGGTCACGGTCGAGGAATGGCCATCGCCATCGACCTGCAACGTCGCGCCGATAAACAGATCCACCGCGTATTGTCCGGCGAGTTGGCAGAACATCCGGTTGGAACGCAGTGAACCGTCACGGCCGGTGAAGAACACGTCCGGGCGGGCGGCGATGTAGTTTTCCATGCCCAGTTCGGTGCCGAAGCAATGCACGCTTTCGACCCAGCCGCTTTCAATCGCCGGGATCAATGTTGGGTGCGGGTTGAGCGTCCAGTTGCGGCAGATCTTGCCTTTGAGGCCTAGGGATTCGCCGTAGGTCGGCAGGATCAATTCGATGGCGGCGGTGTTGAAACCGATGCCGTGGTTGAGCGACTGCACGTTGTGTTTTTCGTAGATCCCGCGAATCGCCATCATCGCCATCAACACGTGCACAGGCTTGATGTGGCGTGGGTCGCGGGTGAACAGCGGTTCGATGTAGAACGGCTTGTCGGCGACCACGACGAAATCGACCCATGACGCGGGAATGTCCACTCGGGGCAGTTCGCTGACGTCGTCGACCAATTGGTTGACCTGGACGATGACGATGCCGTCGCTGAACGCTGCCGGCTCGATCAGCGCCGGGGTGTCTTCGGTGCTCGGGCCGGTGTAGATGTTACCGGCGCGGTCGGCCATGAACCCGGCCGAGAGCACGACGTTGGGGATCAGGTCCACCACCAGTCGCGCATAGAGTTCGATGTAAGTGTGAATCGCGCCGATTTCCAGCAGGCCGTCTTCAAGCAACTGGCTGATGCGCAGGCTCTGGGTGCCGGCGAAGGAGAAATCGAGCTTGCGGGCGATGCCGCGTTCGAACAGGTCGAGGTGCTCGGAGCGACCGACGCTGGGCATGATCATGTGCAGGTCGTGGAGCTTTTCCGGGTCGGCTTTGGCCAGCGAACGGGAGAGGAAATCCGCCTGCTTCTGGTTGTTGCCCTCCAGCACCACACGGTCGCCGGGATGAATCAGCGCTTCGAGCGCGGCGACGATCTTGTCGGTGGGCAACACCACACCGTCGGCCAGCCCGCGCACCTTGTCGAGGCGGCGCTGCTTCTCATCGCGCCGCCGCGTCCAGCGCGAGTCGGGGGAAATTGTTGTTGTCATGCTCACTCCACGGGGTTCGCTGTCGTGGAGCTAAGGTAGGCGTGTGGGGTGGGGGCATCAATCAAGCGCGGCGGTGAATCATTACGCTCAGGGTAACGATCAAGAGCCGCCCTCACCCTAGCCCTCTCCCGGGGGGAGAGGGGACCGACCGAGGTTTATAGCGCCATACATCGACCTGCCCCACCGAGTCGATTATGGATTCACAGCGGTACTTTCAGGTCGGCGTAACTTGTTAGCATCCCGCGGTCGGCCCCCTCTCCCTCCGGGAGAGGGCTGGGGTGAGGGTCGGCTTTTAAATCACTCCGTCGGCACCAACCGATCCAACAAACGGTTGACGGCCATCTCCGCCACCATCACCACCTGCGCAATACCTTGCACAGTCTTGCGGTGCGTACCTTCCACCGTTGCTGCGTGGTTATTGAGCATGACCGTAGCCGAACCAAGGGTTTCGCTGGCGTCAGCCAGCAGGGATTCGGTGTCGGCATTCGGGTTGGCCATGTACAGCGTGTTCGGGGTGTAGGGCGTGGCCATGAGGTCGGCGTTGGTCGGGCCGAGGTAATGGTCGAGGGCGCGTTCGGCGGCTTCGTGGAATTTCTTCGAATCGGGGGATTCGTAGGGGGATGCGGGATCTGCGAGCGGGGGGTTAGGCGTTGGTTTAATCATCTTCAGGTTCCGAAATTAAGCTGGAACCGCTTCTCTGCTAAAAGAAGGGGTGGCAGCTGAACGCAGGTTAGCAGACCGGGGAACCTAAGGAAGCCGGCGCGCCGAAGCGCCCTGCGCACAGCCGCCATCGAATGCAGGCGAAGCCTGACGATGGTGTATGTGCACCCTTAGATTAACCACGGGCTGCTAAACCCGATCACTGGAAATCAGTGACGGAATAAAGTTACGCAGCAAGCCCAAGGCGCACAAGCCGGCGGATTCTGGTGCATGCGTAGGCAGCGGCGCAAGGATTTGTAGGCTAGGGAGCCGTAACACCGGGTGTCTTTAAACAGATGTGCCTGGATGCGTTTATTGCACTGCAGAAATTGAGGATTTGCCTGTCGGATTTTGGGGGATGCCGCAGGCGCTATCGCGAGCAGGCTCACTCCTACAGGGGAATGCATTCCAAATGTAGGAGTGAGCCTGCTCGCAATGCGGCCAGTCAGGCCAATGAAAACCCTGGATCAATAAACCAGTCCTGCATCCACCAACAACTTCTCCAGCCCCAACAAATCCGGCACCTTCGCCACCTGCTCCCCGACCTGCACCGCCGCCTGCTCCAGCGCACACAACGGCACGTCGACATAACTCAGCTGACTGTCGAGCTTGTAAGAACGCGGAATCCCCTGCACCAGCAGCGCAATGAACTTCAGCTCCGGCAACCCGCCCAGCGCATTCAAAATCACGATCCGCGCCCGCTCGCCAATAACGATTTTCTGCCCGCACGCCGACTCAAAACTCAGCAACGGAATCTGCCGCTCGCGCCACTTCACCCGCCCCAGATACCACGGCGGCGTATCCAGATCGAAAGCGCTGGCCTGGTAATCGATCAATTCAGCGACAGCGACGTTAGGCAGGATCAAATTGCGATCCGCCAGCGGCAGCAATAGCCCGGTCAGCTGACTGCTGCGCTGATTATGCCGGCGCTCATGCATGTTTCTTGCTCCACTGGGCAATGCTTTCAAGCAGCACCGACTCTTGATACGGCTTGCCGAGGTAGTCGTTGACGCCAATCGCCATCGCGCGGTCGCGGTGTTTCTGCCCGGTACGTGAGGTGATCATGATGATCGGCAGGTGTTGCAGACGTTCGTCGTTGCGTACCTGGGTGGCGACTTCGAAGCCGTCCATGCGCGGCATTTCGATGTCGAGCAGCATCAGGTCGGGCATGTGTTCTTCCAGCAGCAGCATGGCGTCGACCCCGTCCTTGGCGGTCAGTACGTTCATGCCGTGGCGTTCGAGCAAACGGCTGGTGACCTTGCGCACGGTGACCGAATCATCGACGACCATCACCAGCAACGGTTTCTGCGGTTCGCTGTCGATGTCCGGCAGCGTCGGCGTCTGTGCAATGCGTGCCTGCATCGCGCGGATCGGCGCGAGCAGATCGAGAATCAGCACCACCCGGCCATCGCCAAGAATCGTCGCCCCGGACACGCCCTGCACCGCCGCGAACTGCGCGCCAAGGCTCTTGACCACGATTTCGCGCGTACCCGCCATCGCATCAACCTGCACGGCAATGTGCCGGTCGTTGTAGTGCACCAGCAGCACCGGCAATGGCAGGTTCTGCCCGAGCAGTTTCGGCCGTGGCGCGGTTTTCAGCAGTTCGCCCAGGTAGCACAGCTCATAGGTCTGGCCACCGTATTGATAACGCGGCGGATCAACCCGGAAGTGCCCTTCCAGATCATTCGGCAACACGCGGACGATGCCTTCGATGGTGTTCAGCGGGATCGCGTATTGATCCTCACCGCACTGCACCATCAACGCGCGGTTGACCGACACGGTGAACGGCAAGCGAATACGGAAATGCACGCCCTGCCCCGGCACGGAATCAATGCTCATGCTGCCGCCGAGTTGCCGCACTTCTTCATGCACCACGTCCATGCCGACGCCGCGCCCGGAAATCTGGGTAATCTTTTCCGCCGTGGAAAACCCCGGCTGGAGGATGAACTGCAACACGTCGCGGTCGCTGATTTCGGCTTCCGGCGCGAGCATGCCGCGCTTGATCGCCTTCTTGCGCACGGCTTCCAGCGGCACCCCGGCGCCGTCATCGCGAATATCGAAAACAATGTCGCCGCCCTCGCGGGACAGGTCGAGGCTGATCTGCCCTTGCACCGGTTTACCCGCCGCCAGGCGCACTTCGGCGGACTCCAGACCATGGTCGACGGCGTTGCGCAGCATGTGTTCCAGCGGCGCAGCCATGCGTTCGAGGACGTTGCGATCCATCTCGCCTTCGGCGTTGCCGACGACGAAGGCGACGTCTTTGTTCAGCTCTTCGGCGACTTGGCGGACGATGCGTTTCAGGCGCGGCAACATGCGTTCGAACGGCACCATGCGCGTGCGCATCAGGCCTTCCTGCAATTCGGTGTTGATGCGGCCCTGTTGCTGCAGCAGGTTCTCGGCGTCGTGGTTACGGCGGTCGAGGGTTTCCTTGAGGTCGAGCAGGTCGGAGGCGGATTCGAACAGCGCCCTCGACAGCTGCTGCAACTGTGAATGACGGTCCATTTCCAGCGGATCGAATTCTTCGTAGCCAAGGCGTTCGGCATCGACTTGCTGACGGCTGAGAATCCGCCCCTGGGTTTCAGTGTCGAGGCGGCGCAACTGATCGCGCATGCGCTCGATGGTGGTTTCCATCTCGTTCAGGGCGATCTGCGCGTCGTTGACCTGCTGCTCGATACGGCCCCGGAAGATCGAGGTTTCGCCGGCCAGATTGACCAACTCGTCGAGCAGTTCGGCGGAGACTTTGACCATGTCCGCGCCAGCCTCGGCAACCGGCGGCGTCACGTCAGTCTTGACCGGAACAGGTAGCACGGGCGGCGTTTCTACCGTCGCCGGATGACTGAAATTCTGGATCGCGTTGATCAGCCGATCCGCCGGTGGGCACGGTTGCCCGGCGCGCACGCCATCGAGCATTTGCGCCAAACGATCATGCCCGCGCTGCACCAGCGCAAACAGCTCCGCAGACGGCTGCAAGGCGCCACTGGAAAGACTTTCGTAAAGGTATTCCAGCTCATGCGCGAGGTCGCCGATCGGGCCGATCTCGACCATCCGCGCACCGCCCTTGAGGGTGTGCAGATCGCGCAGCAGGGTTTCCACTTCCTGGCGATTGCCCGGCTCGGCCTGCCAGCGCAGCAACGCGGCGCCGGAGTTTTCGATGATGTCGAAACCTTCTTCGAGGAAGATCTCCAGCAACTCAGGGTCGTGACCGGCGCTGTCGTGTTCGGCTGTTGCTGGCGGCGCTTCGGCAACGTTCTGGCCTTGGCGGACCTGACGGATAACGTCGATCAGATCCTGTGCCGGCGTCAGCGGCTGATGGTTCTGCAGCTGATCAAGCAACAACGCCAAGCGGTCGTGACTCTTGAGCAGCAAGCGCCCCAAGGTTTCGCTGTAGCTGTAGCGACGATCGACCAGGCCTTCGTAGAGACTTTCCAGCTCTTGCGCCAGATCGCCGATGGCCTCGACTTCAGCCATCCGCGCGCCGCCCTTGAGCGTATGCAGATCCCGCTGCAACGAGGACAGCGGCGCTGTGTTGTCGGGGTCGCTGAGCCAGCGCTGCAAGGCTTGGCCGGAGCTGTCGAGAATGTCGACCGCTTCTTCAAGGAAGATCTCGACAATCTCGTCATCGGGTTCAAGCGCCATTGCCTTTTGCTGCAACTCAGCGGTGGCGCCGCCCAGCTCGCGGATGCTCAAAGTGCGGCTGCCATCGCTGCGAATCAGGCCCATCGACGATGGATCGAGACTCTCATCGAGCAGATCATGCAAGGCGCGAATCCGTGCCGGCTGCGGCGTGACTTCCTGCCCGGCCGCCAGTTCGTCGAGCATGTTGATCAGCGCTTCATGAGCGTTTTGCGCTTCCTGGAAAAACCGCTCGCTGACCGCCAGGCTGCTTTCTTCCACAGCGCCATACAGGTCGAGCAAGGCTTCACAGAGCACGTCGACCGGCAGCAGATCAGCCATGTGTGCGCCTTCGCCGAGGGTGGTCAGTTCATCCAGCAACGCACTGAGTTCCTGACGCTCGCCGGGATGTTGCTGCCAGCGCTGCAAGAGGTTTTCGGCGTCGAGGAGGATGTCCATGCCCTGGGCGAGGAAGTTGTTGATCAGTTGCGGGTCACGCTTGATCCGTAACCCGGTATTTGGTGCATTGAGGATGGTTTCGAGGCGCTCGGCGAGCAGCGTGTCGGTGCGTTTGATCAGCGATTGAGCACCGACTATCGGCGCCAGCGGATCGTGCTTGAGCTGACGCAGGCCAATACGAAACAGGCCCTCGGCTTCCAGCAGCAATTCCACTTCGTCGAGATCCAGCGGCAACTGATGCGCCTTGAACTCGCGGGCCAGTTGATCGAGCGACGCGGCCAATTCGGCAATCGGCAAAACCCCGGCCATTGAGGCGCTGCCCTTGAGCGTATGCAGCGCGCGCTGCAACTCATCGCTGGCCTGTAACGGCACATGCTCGGCGGCCTGATCGAGGAAACGGTTGAGGCTGGCGAGATGGGTTTCGGCTTCTTTGCGGAAGATCTCCAGCAACAGCGGATCGAGTGCAGCGACATCGTCGATGTCTTCGGCGGCCAGCGGTTCGTCACCTTTGGCCAATGCGTGGGCACGGGCGGCAAGCTGATCGACATCGCTGCGCTGACGCTGGCTGTTAGTGGCGAATTCGTTGATCAATTCGGGCAGCAAGAGCACCGTGTCGGTCAGCAGTTGCTGCACCACCGATCCCGGTTCGACACTTTGTTCAAGCACACGGTTGAGCAGGTTTTCCACGGCCCACGCCAGCTCACCGAGGATCAGCGCACGGACCATGCGCCCGCTGCCCTTGAGGGTATGGAAGGCGCGACGGAGTTCGGTCAGCGCATCGCGATCCTGCGGGTTGGCGGTCCAGCGCGGCAGGTATTCATGGAGCACTTCGAGGACTTCGTCGGTCTCTTCGAGGAACACTTCGCGCAGCTCGTCGTCGATCGGTTCTTCGCCGGCCGGCGGCGGCATCAGGCTGCCGGGCGTGATCAGCGCCGGCGGGTTGAGCGCGGAAACCGGGCTGGCCAGAACCTCGGCCAACGATTGCACGATCTCGGGATCGTCCAGCGCCTGCATGTCCTGCATCACCAGCGCTTCGCTGGGGCTGAGAACGTCTTCGAGCACGGGCACAGAGTGTTCGCCGGGCTCTTCGTCAGGGAAATAACCGAGGTTGGCGAGGGACTTCTGCGCGATGTCCAGCAGTTGCTCGCTCGGCGCCTGCGGATCGTCACTCAAGCGCTCGAGGTAGTACTCGAGGCTGCTGATGACATCGGCCAGACGATCCAGTTGCTCCCAACCCGGCTCGTGGGGATCGAGCAGCAGATGCTCGCGGATAAAACCGTTGCAGGCCTCGACCAGACTCGCTGCGCGGCTGAGCGGAATCATCGCCAGCGCACCGCGCACCTGGGTCAGCAGCGCCGGCAACGGTTGCAGTTGCTGGCGATCCCAATCGGCGTCGATGTAGTCGACGATCATGTCCTTGGCCTGTTGCAGGCAGATGCGCGCTTCCTTGATCACGATCTGATAAATCTGCGTCAGGTCGGTGGTGGGCAAGCGCGAGTCTTCCGGACTTTCCGGCTCGACCGTGCCGACCATTCCGGCCAGCGTCGCTTCGACGTAAAGCAGCGCGCCGGCAACGTCCATCAGGATCGCGTCATTCGGTTCACGCTGGCCTTGGGCGAGGCTGAGCACCACGGCCAGTTGATCGATGATGACTTTGCGCGGCTGGCCAAAACCGAGCACGGCAAGGGTGTCGGCGATCTGCCTTAATGGCGCGAGCAGGCTTTCCAGATCCGAAGCGTGCTGGCGATCGCTGCGCACGAACAGATCGAGGCGCTCCTTGACCCGCACCAGCTCTTCGCACAGTGCCGCCAGCACCGAGCGCATCGCGTCGCGGTCAGGGCCGGCCAGGCGCGCGCGTTCTTCGTCGACCATCGCGCTGTCGGGCAACGCGTCGTCCAGCGAGTAGCGATCTTTCATGGTCAGCATCTGCCCGGTGGGATGTTCGGCTTTGGCAATATAGAACAACAGGCTTTTCAGCAGCTCCGGCGGGGGCGGCTGATTAAGGCCCGACATACCTTGCTCGAGCAGGCGCTTGAGCTCTTTGTCGGCGTCCTTGAACAGACTGCGCAGCGCCGGACTGTTGGCGATGGCGCCTTCGCGCATGCCTTCTACCAGCGCCGAAGCAACTTGCCACAACGGGCTCAGGGGCGAATCGCCGCTGAGCGCTTCGAGGCGGGTGAAGACTTTGGCGAGGTATTCGAGGTGCGTCTGGTCGTCCTGCTCGCGCAGCAAACCGACCAAAGCCATTTGCAACATCTGGCGTAATTTGCGCAGCACATTCGGCAGTTCGGCCGGTTCCAGCAGTGCCAACGCATCTGCGCTCAGCGGTGCTAGTTCCGGCAATTGCGGGCTGAACAGGCTGGTTTCCGAGAGCAGGCTTTCGCCGCGGGCGCTGCGCAGATCGTTGATCAGCGGCAACACCACCAACGGCAGATCCCGGCGAGCGTTCTGCACACGGTCGAGGTAGATCGGCAATTGCCCGAGCGCTTGCAACAACAGGTGCAGGGCTTCGTCGCGATGGCTGACGCGCTCGTGCTGCAAGGCTGCAACCAGTTTCTCCATCTCTTCGGCGAGCAACGCTGCTCCATAGAACTCGACCATCTGCAAACTGCCGTGCACCTGATGGATGTAATTCAGGCATTCGTCCAGCCCCGCAAAGGCCTGCGGATCATCGAGCACGGCTTCAATCGCCTGATGCGCCTGCTTCAGCGTTTCGGCAATTTCGCCCTTGACCCATTCGAGGGCCACATAGTCGTGCCGATCACCCATAACCGCTCCGATCACACTTTATCCGTCGCCGGCGCGGACGCTGCCGGCAAGGTGAATCCGGACACCGAACGGCGCAGCTGACTGGCCATTTTCGCCAGGTTGCCGATGCTTTCGGCGGTGGCCGTGGAGCCGGACGAAGTCTGCGAAGTGATCTGCTGGATCACGTTCATCGTCAGCGAGATCTGCCCGGCCGACGAGGTCTGCTGCTGCGCCGCGTTGGAGATGCTTTGAATCAGCGCCGCGAGGGTCTTCGATACGCCTTCGATTTCTTCCAGGGCCACCCCGGCATCCTGCGCCAGTCGCGCGCCGCGCACCACTTCGGTGGTGGTTTGTTCCATGGAAATAACGGCTTCGTTGGTGTCGGTCTGAATCGCCCGCACCAGCGTTTCGATCTGCCGGGTGGCGGCGGACGAGCGCTCGGCGAGGCGCTGCACTTCGTCGGCGACCACAGCAAAACCGCGCCCGGCATCGCCGGCCATCGACGCCTGAATCGCCGCGTTGAGGGCGAGGATGTTGGTTTGGTCGGCGATGTCGTCGATCAGGCTGACGATGTCGCCGATTTCCTGCGACGACTCGCCAAGACGCTTGATGCGCTTGGCGGTGTCCTGAATCTGTTCGCGAATGTTGTCCATGCCGTGGATGGTGTTGTGCACCACCTCGTTGCCCTTGTTGGCAATTTCCACGGAGCGCTCGGCGACCGCCGAAGACTCAGCGGCGTTGGCCGAGACCTGATCGATGGACTCGGCCATGTCGCTGATCGCCGTCGACGCTTCGGAAATCTGCTGGGCCTGATGCTCCGAGGCCTGCGCCAGATGCATAGCGGTGGCCTGGGTTTCCTGCACCGCTGCGGCGACCTGGCCGGCGGTGAGGTTTATGGTCGCGACCAGATCGCGCAGTTGGTCGACGGAGTAGTTGATCGAGTCGGCGATGGTGCCGGTGAAGTCTTCGGTCACCGAAGCCGTCACCGTGAGGTCACCGTCGGCGAGATCTTCGATTTCGTCGAGCAGGCGCATGATTGCGTTCTGGTTACGCTCGTTCTTCTCGGCGGTTTCGCGCAACTGGCGATTGGTCTCGCGGACCATGACCATGCCGATGAGGATGATCGAAGCCAGCGCCAGCAAACCGAGGACGTAACCGCCGATAGTGTCGGTGTTGCGCCCGCCGGCAAGGTTTTCAAAACCGGTGGCCAGGTGCGAGGCTTCGTCGAGCAGGGTTTGCGAGAGGCTGAAGATGTTGCTCGCCGATTCGCGAACCTTGAACAGCTCCGGCGAGGTTTCGAGGATTTCATCGACGGAGCCGGAAACGAACTGGAACAGCTCGGAGATTTCGCTCAAACGCGCGCGGGCATCGCGGTCTTCGACCTGGCTGATTTTCAGCGTCGGGTTGCCTTGCAGCATGCCGTTGAGCACTTGGCCGAAACGGGTGGCGTCACGGCCAAAGGCATCGGCGGCTTGTTGGGAGTTTTCATCGCCGGCGAGCACGGTGTTGACCGCGCCGAGGATACGTTCAGCCAGCAGCGATTGGCGCTGGGCCATGGCGACCTGCGCCGCCGGGGCGCCACGTTGCAGGAGGATTTCGACGACTTTTTCGTATTCGATCTGCAACTGTGGCACGGTTTCGGCCAGGGTCGCGGCGACCTGATGCAGCGACAGCACAGTCTGTTCGCTGGAGAGAATCGCGTCGGTGTTTTTCAGCAGACGTTCCCAGTCGAGCTGCACAGCGCGCATTTCCGGGCGCACGGTGGCGGGGGCTGGCGGCAGGCCAGTGACCGCGTCGCCCTTCTTCAGGTAACCCCAGCGCAAGGCGAAATCGTTGCGCGCATCGCTGAGCAGCTTGAACGCGGCAGCCTTGCCGGCGGCGGCTTCGGTGGCGTTCTTGGCAATGCGTTGCGAGAGCACGCGCAGCTCACCGGCGTGGCCGATGTACTGTTTGTCGTAGTTCGCCTGGGTGTTGAGGTACGCGAAGTTGGCGAACAGCAGCATGATGAACACGATCAGTGCGATGAACAGCACGATGATCTGCGAGCGACTGCGCGATCCTTCCGCCGGCTTGCCTGTTTTTGCTTTTGTCATCGGTCCTCGCCTTAACCCACACCTTTGAGGCCTGCTGCAATCCCTGTGGGAGCGAGCCTGCTCGCGAAAGCGCTGGGTCAGCCAATATTTATCTTGCCTGACACGCCCTCTTCGCGAGCAGGCTCGCTCCCACAGGGGACGGTGTTGAATCTGTTATATCGCGACGCTCATGAACACCGGGGATTTCGCCAGGGCAAACAGGCTGAATACCCGCCAGTTCTGCTCGCGCCGGAAATAGCCTTTGACGAACTCGGCCTTCGAGCCCTGGCGCTTGCTGATCGAGATCGGTTCGAAGCTGTCCTGCTCGAAATGCTGCAAGCCGATGACTTCATCGACCATCAACCCGGCAAACACATCCCCATGTTCAACCACCAACACCCGCCGCTGTTTACGCAACGGCGACAGCTCATGCCCGAAAAAGCCGCACAGATCCATGATCGGCAGCAGCCGTCCGCGCAGGTTAGCCACGCCTTTGACCCACGGCTTGACCCCGGGCAACTGGGTGAAGCGCGGTTCGTGCAGCACTTCGCTGACTTCGCCCATCGGCGCCACATACCAATGCTCGCCGAGGCGAAAGCCGATGCCGCTCCAGCGATCCTGACGCGCCGGTTGCGACGGCAGGTCCGCCGCCAGCAAGCGGCAGCGCTGGTCGATTTGCCAGAGCAGTTCGAACGCGGTCAGCGATTCGCTCATGGTTGCGCAATCAGCCTTTGAGCACGTTGTTCAGGGTCTTGATCAGGGTGTCTTCGTCGACCGGTTTGGTCAGGTAGTCCTTGGCGCCCTGGCGGGTGCCCCAGACCTTGTCGGTTTCCTGATCCTTGGTGGTGATGATGATCACCGGGATGTGGCTGGTCTCGGCATCCTTGGTCAGTTGGCGGGTCGCCTGAAAACCGTTGAGGCCGGGCATGACGATGTCCATCAGTACCGCGTCGGGTTTTTCCTGACGGGCCAGGGCCACGCCGTCGGCGCCGTTTTCGGCCTTCAACACTTCATGGCCGTGCTTTTCGAGCATGCCGGTGAGTTTGTACATTTCAGTCGGCGAATCATCGACGATCAGGATACGTGCCATGGTTTTCCCCATTTTTCTTGTCGACCCCCGGCCCGCTGGCCGAGCGTCACTGTACGTGTCTTACTGCGGCAAAACGGCGGCGAAGCCCGGAACATGGGCCTGAATCGCGTTGAGCAGTTCTTCCTTGCTGAAAGGCTTGGTTAAAAATTGATCGGAACCGACAATCCGCCCCTTGGCCTTGTCGAACAGTCCGTCACGCGATGACAGCATGATCACCGGCGTGGCCTTGAATGCACTGTTGTTCTTGATTAAAGCGCAGGTCTGATAACCATCCAGACGCGGCATCATGATGTCGACAAAAATGATCCCGGGATGGTTGTCGGCGATCTTCGCCAGGGCGTCGAAACCGTCGATCGCCGTGATCACTTCGCAACCGACATTCTTCAACAATGTTTCGGCGGTGCGACGAATCGTTTTCGAGTCGTCGATCACCATGACCTTCAAGGCGCTGGACTGCTGTTCCATAAGAGGGCTCTACCGTCGCCTTTGCGAATCAATTTGTCCGTTTTGCGGTTATGAATGGCTCGAAACCCTTGATGCTCAAGGGCCAGCACGCTACGCCAGCCTTTTTAGCACAGTCTCCAGATGCAATCTATCGACGGGTTTTTCCTTGACCGAAAACCCGCCCGGCGCCACTCTGGCGGCACTTTTTCAATACCGATCCGGTAGCCAATTTTCGAGGAAAACCCAATGAGCGTTCGCGTCGGGATTGTCATGGACCCTATCGCCAGCATCTCCTATAAAAAGGATAGCTCGCTGGCCATGCTGCTGGCCGCGCAAAAGCGTGGCTGGGAACTGTTCTATATGGAGCAGAGCGACCTGTATCAGGCCGAAGGTCAGGCACGCGGGCGCATGAAGCCGCTGAAAGTCTTCGCCAATCCGGAAAAATGGTTCGAACTGGACGCCGAGCAGGACAACCTGCTGAGCGATCTGGACGTGATCCTGATGCGCAAGGATCCGCCGTTCGACATGGAGTTCGTCTACTCCACCTACCTGCTCGAACAGGCCGAAACCGCTGGCGTACTGGTAGTGAACAAGCCGCAAAGCCTGCGCGACTGCAATGAAAAGCTGTTCGCCACGCTGTTCCCGCAGTGCACGCCGCCGACCATCGTCAGCCGTCGCCCGGACGTCCTGCGTGAGTTCGCCGACCATCACGGCGACGTGATCCTCAAGCCGCTGGACGGCATGGGCGGTTCCTCGATCTTCCGCCACACCGCCGGCCACCCGAACCTGTCGGTGATCCTCGAAACCCTGACCTTGCACGGCAAGCAGCAGATCATGATTCAGGGCTACCTGCCGGCTATCGTCGATGGCGACAAGCGTATCCTGATGATCGACGGCGAGCCGGTGGATTACTGTCTGGCGCGGATTCCGGCGCAAGGCGAAACCCGTGGCAACCTCGCCGCCGGTGGCCGTGGTGAAGCGCGCCCGCTGACCGACAAGGATCGCTGGATCGCCGCTCAGGTCGGCCCGACCTTGCGTGAGAAAGGCCTGCTGTTCGTCGGTCTCGATGTGATCGGTGAAAGCCTCACCGAAATCAACGTCACCAGCCCGACCTGCATCCGTGAAATCGACAATGCGTTTGGCACTGACATCGGAGGCATGTTGATGGATGCGATCGAAAAGAAGCTGCAAGCCGCCGGCAAATTGCCACAAGCTTGATGCACGTCACATGCAGTCTGTCGCTTGAAGCGTGAAGCCCAAGGCGTGAAACCAACATTGCGTTATCATGCGCAGCCTCTGAAAAACGCGATGTTGGTTTTCTTGTCATGACCCTCCCGTCCGATCTGCCCGCAGAACTCGCCCATCGTGGCGTGCGCCCGGCTGATCGCCTCGGATTTACCTTATTCCTTGCTGCGTTGATCCATTTGGCGCTGCTGCTCGGCGTCGGCTTCACGATGGTTGAGCCCAAGCAAATCAGCAAAACCCTGGAAATCACCCTCGCCACCTTCAAGAGCGAAAAGAAGCCGGAGAAGGCTGACTTTCTTGCTCAAGAGCATCAGGAAGGCAGCGGCACGCTGGGCAAGAAGGCGATCCCCAAGACCACTGAAGTGGCGCCATTCCAGGACAATCAGGTCAAGAAAGTCACCCCGCCACCGGCCGCCAAGCCGCAAGTGCAGGAAGCCGCGCCCAAGGCTGCGGTGACCACCGTCGCGCCGAAGCCGAAAAAAGCGCCGACCAAGAAAGAAGAAACCAAGACCGAAGTCAAACCGACGGTCGACGCACCGGAATTCGATAGCTCGCAGCTGTCCAGCGACATCGCCAGCCTCGAGGCCGAACTGGCCAAAGAACAACAGTTGTACGCCAAGCGTCCACGCATCCACCGCTTGAGCGCGGCGTCGACCATGCGCGACAAGGGCGCCTGGTACAAAGACGACTGGCGCAAGAAGGTCGAGCGTATCGGCAACCTCAATTACCCCGAGGAAGCCCGGCGCAAGCAGATCTACGGCAATTTGCGCCTGATGGTTTCGATCAACCGCGACGGCTCGCTGTATGAAGTGCTGGTACTGGAATCGTCCGGCCAGCCGCTGCTGGATCAGGCGGCGCAGCGCATCGTCCGGTTGGCGGCGCCGTTTGCCCCGTTTACCGGAGACTTGTCGGACATCGACCGTCTGGAAATCATCCGCACCTGGAAATTCGCCCGGGGCGACAAGCTCTCCAGCAATTAAGGGCAAGATCAAAAGATCGCAGCCTTCGGCAGCTCCTACATTAGCCTGCATTCACATGTAGGAGCTGCCGAAGGCTGCGATCTTTTGGCGGCTTCAGCTTGTCAGTTTGCCCCCCGAACGCCACACTAGCGCACATGAAAAACGTCAGCCCCAGCTACCTCAAGCATCAATTCCTGATCGCCATGCCACACATGGCCGACCCGAACTTTGCCCACACCTTGACCTACATCGTCGAGCACACGGCCAATGGCGCTATGGGGATTGTGGTCAACCGGCCGCAAGAGCTGAATCTGGCCGACATTCTTGAGCAACTGCGCCCGGACATCGAGCCGCCAGCACTCTGCCAGCACGTACCGATCTTTATCGGCGGCCCGGTGCAGACCGATCGCGGTTTTGTTCTGCACCCGGCGGGCAAGACCTTCCAGGCCACCGCGCAACTGGACGGCGATCTGGCCCTGTCGACTTCGCAGGACGTGCTGTTCGCCATCGCGGACGGTGTCGGCCCGGCGAAAAGCCTGATTGCCCTCGGTTACGCCGGTTGGGAAGCCGGGCAACTGGAAGCCGAAATGGCCGACAACGCCTGGCTGACCTGCCCGTACGACGCCGACATCCTCTTCAACACCAGCAGCGAATTGCGCCTCGAAGCGGCGGCCCGGCACCTGGGGATCAACCTCAGCCTGCTGACCAGCCAGGCAGGTCACGCCTGATGGCCCTACGCCTGATTCTCGGCTTCGACTACGGCACCAAACAGATCGGCGTCGCTGTCGGCCAGGTGATTACCGGCCAGGCCCGCGAGCTGTGCACCCTGAAAGCGCAAAACGGTATTCCCGACTGGAATCAGGTTGAAGCGCTGTTCAAGGAATGGAAACCCGACGCGGTGGTCGTCGGCCTGCCGCTGAACATGGACGGCACGCCGAGCGAAATGTGCCTGCGCGCGGAGAAATTCGCCCGCCGCCTCAACGGCCGTTTCAACGTGCCCTTCTATACCCACGACGAGCGCCTGACCACCTTTGAAGCCAAAGGCGAGCGATTGGTGCGTGGCGGCCAGAAAGGCAGTTACCGCGACAACCCGGTGGACGCCATCGCCGCCGCTCTGCTGTTGCAGGGCTGGCTCGATGAAAACACTGCATTGTTTGAATCCTGACAAGCGCTTCGGCGCTTTTCTTTTGAGTGAAAAACCGAGCCGCGTCCAAGGACCCGGCTCGCCCCCAACAAGGAGCAACCATGAGCCTGCCAAATCCCGCCGATCTGATCAGCCAGATGGCGACCCGCCTCAAGGCGCACCTTGCCCAGCGTGAAATCTCTGAACCGCGTTACATCGGCATCCGCACCGGCGGCATCTGGGTCGCGCAGGCCTTGCTCAAGGAACTGGGCTGCGACGCGCCACTGGGCACGCTGGACGTGTCCTTCTACCGCGACGACTTCAGCCAGAACGGCCTGCACCCGCAAGTGCGCCCGTCCGCCCTGCCCTTCGAGATCGAAGGCCAGCATCTGGTGCTGATCGACGACGTACTGATGAGCGGTCGCACCATCCGCGCCGCCATGAACGAATTGTTCGACTACGGCCGCCCGGCCAGCGTGACCCTGGTCTGCCTGCTGGACCTCGACGCCGGCGAGCTGCCGATCCGCCCCAACGTGGTCGGCGCGACCTTGTCGCTGGCCGCTCACGAACGGGTGAAGCTGTCCGGCCCGGAGCCGCTGACGCTTGAACTGCAAGACTTCAACCTTTAATCCGCCCTATTGAGAGTCCCCTTCGCGATGACGCCTCTAGATACCAAGCGCCCGCTGCAGCTCAATGATCAGGGCCAGCTGCGCCACTTCCTCTCGCTCGACGGCCTGCGCCGCGAGTTGTTGACGGAAATCCTCGACACTGCCGACTCGTTCCTCGAAGTCGGTGCGCGGGCGGTGAAGAAGGTCCCGTTGCTGCGCGGCAAGACCGTGTGCAACGTGTTCTTCGAAAACTCCACGCGCACCCGCACCACCTTCGAACTGGCGGCCCAGCGGCTGTCGGCGGACGTGATCACCCTGAACGTGTCGACCTCGTCGGCAAGCAAGGGCGAAACCCTGCTCGACACCCTGCGCAACCTCGAAGCCATGGCCGCCGACATGTTCGTCGTGCGCCACGGTGATTCCGGCGCTGCGCACTTCATCGCCGAGCATGTTTGCCCGCAAGTGGCGATCATCAACGGCGGCGACGGCCGTCACGCGCACCCGACGCAGGGCATGCTCGACATGCTCACCATTCGTCGGCACAAGGGCGGTTTCGAAAACCTCTCGGTGGCCATCGTCGGCGACATCCTGCACTCGCGGGTCGCGCGTTCGAACATGCTCGCGCTGAAAACCCTCGGTTGCCCGGACATCCGCGTGATCGCGCCGAAGACCTTGCTGCCGATCGGCATCGAGCAATACGGCGTGAAGGTCTACACCGACATGACCGAAGGCCTCAAAGACGTCGACGTGGTGATCATGTTGCGCCTGCAGCGTGAACGCATGACCGGCGGCCTGCTGCCGAGCGAAGGCGAGTTCTACCGCCTGTTCGGCCTGACCACCGCACGTCTGGCCGGGGCCAAACCCGATTGCATCGTCATGCACCCGGGGCCGATCAACCGCGGGGTGGAGATCGAGTCCGCAGTGGCCGACGGCCCGCACTCGGTGATCCTCAATCAGGTCACCTACGGCATCGCGATTCGTATGGCCGTGTTGTCCATGGCCATGAGCGGGCAGACCGCCCAGCGCCAATTCGAGCAGGAGAACGCCCAGTGAAGCTCAGCATTCTCGGCGCACGCGTCATCGATCCAAGCAGCGGCCTGGATCAAGTCACCGACATTCACGTTGAAGCCTGCAAGATCGTCGCCCTCGGCGGCGCCCCAGCGGGTTTCACGGCAGTAGAAACCATCGATGCCCAAGGCCTCGTTGCCGCTCCGGGCCTGGTCGATCTGAACGTGGCCCTGCGCGAGCCGGGTTACAGCCGCAAAGGCTCGATCATCAGCGAAACCCGCGCAGCGGCTGCTGGCGGTGTGACCAGCCTGTGCTGCCCGCCAAAAACCAAACCGGTGCTCGACACCTCCGCCGTGGCCGAGCTGATCCTCGACCGCGCCCGCGAAGCCGGCAACACCAAGGTGTTCCCGATTGGCGCGCTGAGCAAAGGTCTGGACGGCGAGCAACTGGCTGAGCTGGTCGCGTTGCGCGACGCTGGTTGCGTGGCGTTCGGCAACGGCCTGGAGAGCTTCCGCAACACCCGCACACTGTGCCGGGCGCTGGAATACGCGGCGACGTTCGACCTGACCGTCATCTTCAACTCGCAGGATCATGATCTGGCAGAGGGTGGTCTGGCTCACGAAGGCGCGGTGGCCAGCTTCCTCGGTCTGCCGGGGATTCCGGAAACCGCTGAAACTGTGGCCCTGGCCCGGGATCTGTTGCTGGTCGAACAGACCGGCGTGCGCGCGCACTTCAGCCAGTTGACCAGCGCTCGCGGCGTGGCGCTGATCGCGCAGGCGCAGGCCCGTGGCTTGCAGGTGACGGCGGATGTTGCGTTGTATCAGCTGATTCTGACTGACGAAGCGCTGATCGACTTCAGCAGCCTGTATCACGTGCAGCCGCCGCTGCGCACTCGCGCTGACCGTGATGGTCTGCGTGCAGCAGTGAAGTCCGGTGTGGTCTCGGCGATCTCCAGCCATCACCAGCCGCACGAGCGTGACGCCAAACTGGCACCGTTCGGCGCGACCGAACCGGGTATCAGCAGTGTTGAGCTGTTGCTGCCGCTGGCGATGACGCTGGTTGAGGATGGTTTGCTCGATCTGCCGACGTTGCTGGCGCGTCTGAGCGCTGGCCCGGCTGAGGCGCTGCGTTTGCCGGCGGGTAAGCTGGCGGTCGGTGGGGCGGCGGATATCGTGCTGTTCGATCCGCAGGCCTCGACGGTGGCTGGTGAGAATTGGCTGTCGAAGGGTGAGAATTGCCCGTTCATCGGGCATACATTGCCTGGGGTGGTTCGCTATACGCTGGTGGATGGGCGGATCAGCCACCAGGCTTGATGCTGAGGGATATTGTGGCGAGGGGATTTATCCCCGTTCGGCTGCGAAGCAGTCGCGAAGCCATTGCACGCGGTGGATCATCTCCACCGCGTTCTCAGATTCAGGGCCGCTTCGCAGCCCAACGGGGATAAATCCCCTCGCCACAGGTTATTGGAAAGCGCCGCGATTCTCAGCGTTGCGCACGGAAACCTGATCATTCAGCGTCCAGAAGTCATACAGCACACCCAGAAAGAACAACCCGCCCGTCAGCAGATAGATCAGGCCGCTGATCCACTTGCCTTGATACATCCGGTGCACGCCCAGCGCGCCGAGGAACGTCAGCAGAATCCACGCCACGTTGTATTCGATCGGCCCTGCGGTAAAACGCAGATCCGCTTCACGGTCCATTGCCGGGATCAGGAACACGTCGATCAACCAGCCAATCCCGAGCAAACCGAAGGTGAAAAACCAGATCGTCCCGGTCACAGGCTTGCCGTAATAAAAGCGGTGAGCGCCGGTAAAGCCAAAAATCCACAGCAGATAACCGATCACCTTGCTGTGCGTATCCTGGGGTTGTGCAACCTGCTGATAGCGGTTCATGGATGACCTCATTTGCCTCGATAGATAAATTTTTTCGGACTTTCTGTGACTTTTTTGTGTCGAGCCGACAAGTGGCTCTTCACTGTTACACCTTGTGCAAAGCCTTATTACACCGCACTTGTGTCCGACAATCGCGTCAATCTGCCGCTTATTTGGTTCCGTTGCCCACAAGCTGAATCGACCAACGGACTCAGAAGGGACAAAAAAGCTGTTATAAAGTTGCGCGCTATCACTGAAGAGCCACGCCTAATGCGACCATTTTTCAAGACATGGCTAACCATCTGCCTATTAATGCCACTGGCCGCCCACGCCACCAATCGTGAGCAACGTCTTCCCAACGTTAACGGCTTCACCCCTAAATCCCATGCTTCGGCTCCATCGAGCAAAAGCAGCAAAAGCAAAACCACCACGCTGAGCAGCAAGAGCCACAGCAAGCTGGTGCCACCGATGGCGAGCAAGGAAAGCAGCAATGTGCTGAGCCGTGCGGTGAACGTCCTCGGTACACCTTATCGTTGGGGCGGCAGCAGCCCAAGTAAAGGCTTCGATTGCAGCGGCCTGGTGAAATACGCGTTCAACGACGCCACGTTCGACCTGCCACGCACCTCCAACGCCATGGCCAGCGGCCACGGCGAGAAAGTCGAGCGCAAGGATCTGAAGCCGGGCGACCTGATTTTCTTCAACATCAAGAGCCGTCGGGTCAACCACGTTGCCATCTACCTGGGCAACGACCGCTTCATCCACGCGCCGCGTCGTGGCAAAGCGGTGAGCATCGATACGCTGAACAAGCCGTATTGGGAACAGCATTACGTGGTTGCCAAGCGTGTGTTGCCGAAAGAGCCTGCGAGCAAGCAGATGCGCGTCGTTCAGCGCTAAGCTGACTGACCCGGAATACCGATCGTTCCCACGCTCCGCGTGGGAATGCCTCAATGGACGCTCCGCGTCCGCTTCGGCAGGGACGCAGAGCGTCCCGGGCTGCATTCCCACGCAGAGCGTGGGAACGATCACTCCCTCAGAAATTATCCGGCGTACGCGCCTTCTCCCGCGCATGCTCGCGGCTGATCAAGCCTTTGGTCACCAGATCCTTCAGGCACATGTCCAGTGTCTGCATCCCCAGCGACCCACCGGTCTGAATCGCCGAGTACATCTGCGCCACCTTGTCTTCGCGGATCAGGTTGCGGATCGCCGACGTCCCCAGCATGATCTCGTGCGCCGCCACCCGTCCGCCGCCGATCTTCTTGATCAGCGTCTGCGAGACCACCGCCAGCAACGACTCCGAAAGCATCGACCGCACCATCGACTTCTCGTCACCGGGGAACACATCCACCACCCGGTCGATAGTCTTCGCCGCTGAAGTCGTGTGCAGCGTGCCGAATACCAAGTGCCCGGTTTCGGCAGCAGTCAGCGCCAAGCGGATGGTTTCCAGATCGCGCATTTCACCCACCAGAATCACGTCCGGGTCCTCCCGCAGCGCCGAGCGCAAGGCAGTAGCGAAGCTGCGGGTATCACGGTGGACTTCACGCTGATTGATCAGGCATTTGCGCGATTCGTGAACGAATTCGATCGGATCTTCAATGGTCAGGATGTGGTGATGACGATGGGTATTGAGGTAGTCGATCATCGCCGCCAATGTTGTCGACTTGCCCGAACCGGTCGGCCCGGTGACCAGCACCAGCCCGCGCGGCGCGTCGGTAATCTTGCGAAAGACATCGCCCATGGCGAGGTCTTCCATGCTCAGCACTTTCGACGGGATGGTACGAAACACCGCCCCCGCGCCACGGTTCTGGTTAAAGGCGTTAACCCGAAACCGCGCGACACCGGGGACCTCGAAGGAAAAGTCGGTTTCCAGATGTTTCTCGAAGTCGACCCGCTGGGTGTCGTTCATGATGTCGTAGATCAATTCGTGCACTTGCTTGTGATCCAGCGCCGGCAGATTGATCCGCCGCACATCACCATCGACGCGGATCATCGGCGGCAGACCGGCCGACAGGTGCAGGTCGGAAGCGCCTTGTTTGGCGCTGAAGGCCAGCAGTTCAGTGATATCCATAGCGCTCCTCAATTCCAGTAGAATGCCGCGAACCTTCAGACCGCCGGCGCCTCTTGATGTCCACGATAGCAGACAACATTCTCCACGTTGGTTCGCGCATCCAGACCGCGACCCAAGCCGCACACCGTCCTGAAAACAGCGTTCAATTGCTCGCCGTGAGCAAGACCAAGCCTGCCGAGGCCTTGCGCGAAGCGTACGCCGCCGGCCTGCGTGACTTTGGCGAGAATTACCTGCAGGAAGCCTTGGGCAAACAGCTCGACCTGGCCGACCTGCCCTTGATCTGGCACTTCATCGGCCCCATTCAATCGAACAAGACTCGGGCGATTGCCGAGCATTTCGACTGGGTGCACTCCGTGGATCGCCTGAAAATCGCTCAACGCCTGTCCGAACAGCGCCCGGCCGAGTTGCCGCCGCTGAACATCTGCATTCAGGTCAACGTCAGCGGTGAAGCCAGCAAATCTGGCTGCACCCCGGCCGATCTGCCGGCATTGGCCGAGGCCATCAACGCGTTACCGCGCCTGAAGCTGCGCGGCTTGATGGCGATTCCCGAGCCGACTGAAGACCGCGCCGAGCAAGACGCGGCCTTCGCCGCCGTGCAGAAATTGCAGGCGAGCCTCGGCTTACCACTCGACACACTGTCCATGGGCATGAGCCACGACCTTGAGTCGGCCATTGCCCAAGGCGCCACTTGGGTTCGTATCGGTACGGCCCTGTTTGGCGCCCGTGATTATTCCCAGTCTTGAACGTTTCCAGATAAGGACCACACATGAGCAACACACGTATTGCGTTTATCGGTGCGGGCAACATGGCGGCCAGTTTGATCGGCGGCCTGCGCGCCAAGGGTCTGGAAGCGGCGCAGATCCGCGCCAGCGACCCGGGTGTAGAAACCCGCGCCAAGGTCAGCGCCGAACACGGCATCGAAACCTTTGCCGACAACGCCCAGGCCATCGACGGCGTCGATGTGATTGTGCTGGCAGTCAAGCCGCAGGCGATGAAAGCCGTGTGCGAGGCGCTTCGCCCAAGCCTGAAGCCGAATCAACTGGTGGTCTCCATCGCTGCCGGCATCACTTGCGCGAGCATGACCGCCTGGCTCGGCGAGCAGCCGATCGTGCGCTGCATGCCGAACACCCCGGCGCTGCTGCGTCAGGGCGTCAGCGGTCTGTACGCGACCAGCGAAGTGACTGCCGAGCAGCGTCAGCAAGCCGAAGAGCTGTTGTCCGCCGTTGGCATCGCGCTGTGGCTCGACGAAGAGCAGCAGCTCGACGCGGTCACCGCGGTGTCCGGTTCCGGCCCGGCGTACTTCTTCCTGCTGATCGAAGCGATGACCGCCGCCGGCGTCAAACTCGGCCTGCCGAAAGACGTCGCTGAACAGCTGACCCTGCAGACCGCACTCGGCGCCGCACACATGGCTGTTTCCAGTGATGTTGATGCTGCCGAACTGCGTCGTCGCGTGACCTCGCCAAATGGCACCACAGAAGCTGCGATCAAATCATTCCAGGCCAATGGCTTCGAAGCCCTGGTCGAAACCGCACTCGGCGCCGCCGCGCACCGCTCGGCCGAAATGGCCGAACAACTGGGCAAATAAGGAGCCTTACATGATTGGATTGAACACTGCAGCGGTTTACGTGCTGCAAACCCTCGGCAGCTTGTACCTGCTGATCGTGCTGCTGCGTTTCGTGCTGCAATTGGTGCGGGCGAACTTCTACAACCCGCTGTGCCAGTTCATCGTCAAAGCGACCCAGCCACTGCTCAAGCCGCTGCGTCGAATCATCCCGAGCCTGTTCGGCCTCGACATGTCGTCGCTGGTATTGGCGATTCTGGTGCAACTGGCGCTGATGGCGCTGACCCTGCTGCTGACTTACGGCACCACCGGTAACCCGCTGCAACTGTTCATCTGGTCGATCATTGGCGTGACCGCGCTGTTCCTGAAGATTTTCTTCTTCGCCCTGATCATCAGCGTGATCCTCTCGTGGGTCGCACCAGGCAGCCACAACCCGGGTGCTGAGCTGGTCAACCAGATCTGCGAGCCAGCGCTGGCACCGTTCCGCAAAATTCTGCCAAACCTTGGCGGTCTGGATCTGTCGCCGATCTTCGCCTTCCTCGCGCTGAAGCTGATCGACATGCTGGTGATCAACAATCTGGCGGCGATGACGATGATGCCGGAAATCCTCCGCCTGCTGATGTGAGCTGGTTCCGTTGGGACGGTGACGACTTGATCCTCGAGTGTCACCTGCAACCGGCAGCCCGCAGCGATGACTTCGCCGGGCTGCACGGTGATCGTTTGAAGATCCGCCTGACCGCGCCGCCGGTCGAGGGCAAGGCCAATGCTTGTCTGATGGGCTTTCTGGCCAAGGCGTTTGGCGTTTCGAAAAGCCAGGTCAGTTTGCTCAGTGGCGAGCTGAACCGGCAGAAACGGGTGAAGATCTGCTCGCCGAAGAAGTTGCCGGATTTGCCTGACCTAATGCGCTGATCGTTCCCACGCTCCGCGTGGGAATGCATCCCGGGACGCTCCGCGTCCCCCGCCGAAGCGGACGCGGAGCGTCCAATGAGGCATTCCCACGCAGAGCGTGGGAACGAGCGCAGGTAGTTGCTTGCCGCTAACCCCCCCGGTCTTTAGACTTACGCCTCATTTCAACGAGAGCAGGGTCGATGCCAACTGCCTTTCCCCCCGATTCTGTTGGTCTGGTGACGCCGCAAACCGCGCACTTCAGCGAACCGCTGGCGCTGGCCTGTGGCCGTTCGCTGGCCGCCTATGACCTGATCTACGAAACCTACGGCACGCTGAACGCGCAAGCGAGCAACGCCGTACTGATTTGCCATGCCTTGTCCGGCCACCACCACGCTGCCGGCTATCACAGCGTCGACGACCGCAAGCCCGGTTGGTGGGACAGCTGCATCGGCCCCGGCAAACCGATCGACACCAGCAAGTTCTTCGTGGTCAGCCTGAACAACCTCGGCGGCTGCAACGGCTCCACCGGCCCGAGCAGCATCAACCCGGAGACCGGCAAGCCGTTCGGTGCCGACTTCCCGGTACTCACCGTGGAAGACTGGGTGCACAGCCAGGCGCATCTCGCCGACCTGCTCGGCATCGGCCAGTGGGCGGCAGTGATCGGCGGCAGTCTCGGCGGCATGCAGGCGTTGCAATGGACGATCACCTATCCAGATCGCGTGCGTCACTGCCTGGCCATCGCCTCGGCGCCGAAGCTGTCGGCGCAGAACATCGCTTTCAACGAAGTCGCGCGTCAGGCGATCCTCACTGACCCGGAATTCCACGGCGGCTCGTTCCAGGAAGCGGGCGTGATTCCCAAGCGCGGCTTGATGCTGGCGCGCATGGTCGGCCACATCACTTACCTGTCCGACGATTCGATGGGCGAGAAATTCGGCCGTGGCCTGAAGAGCGAGAAGCTCAACTACGACTTCCACAGTGTCGAGTTCCAGGTCGAAAGTTACCTGCGTTATCAGGGCGAAGAGTTCTCCGGACGCTTCGACGCCAACACTTATCTGTTGATGACCAAGGCGCTGGATTACTTCGATCCGGCGGCGAACTTCGACGATGACCTGGCGAAAACCTTTGCAAACGCCACGGCCAGGTTCTGCGTGATGTCATTCACCACGGACTGGCGCTTTTCCCCGGCACGTTCGCGAGAGCTGGTGGATGCGTTGATGGCCGCGCGCAAAGACGTCAGCTATCTGGAAATCGACGCACCGCAGGGCCACGACGCCTTCCTGATTCCGATCCCGCGCTACTTGCAGGCGTTCGGCAATTACATGAACCGCATCACGTTGTGAGAAAGCCATGAGAGCTGATCTGGAAATCATCCAGGAATGGATCCCCGCCGGCAGCCGCGTCCTCGACCTCGGTTGCGGTGACGGCGAGCTGCTGACCTGGCTGCGCGACAACAAGAACGTCACCGGTTATGGCCTGGAAAACGACGCCGACAACATCGCCGAGTGCGTGGCCAAAGGCATCAACGTCATCGAGCAGGATCTGGACAAGGGGCTGGGCAACTTCGCCAGCAACAGTTTCGACATCGTCGTCATGACCCAGGCCCTGCAAGCCGTGCACTACCCGGACAAGATCCTCGACGAAATGCTCCGGGTCGGCCGCCAATGCATCATCACTTTCCCCAACTTCGGCCACTGGCGCTGCCGCTGGTATCTGGCGAGCAAGGGCCGCATGCCAGTTTCCGAGTTTCTGCCATACACCTGGTACAACACGCCGAACATCCACTTCTGCACCTTCGAAGATTTTGAAGAACTTTGCCGCGAACGTGATGCGAAGGTCATTGATCGGCTTGCCGTGGATCAACAGCACCGCCACGGGTGGGCCAGTAAGCTATGGCCTAATCTGTTAGGTGAGATCGGTATCTACCGCGTCAGCAGCCCGCAGCTTGCAGACCACAAAGTCGCGGTCTGAGCCACGTCATTTCGAGGAGCACGATCATGGGTCGTTTAGCGTTGTTGTTATTGACTGCCTGCCTGAGCGCCAGCGCGCTGGCGGCCGACGTCATCAAAGGCGAGCGTCAGGAAACCTTTGGCGACGTGACGGTGCACTACAACACTTTCAACTCGACGTACCTGCAACCGGACATCGCCAAGGCCGCAGAGCTGATCCGCAGCAAGAATCAGGGCGTGATCAATGTCTCGGTGATCAAGGACGGCAAACCGCTGGTCGCCAGCGTCACTGGCACGGTCAAAGACCTGACCAGCCAGAGCGTGACGCTGAATTTCCGCCAGGTGACCGAACAAGGCGCGGTGTACTACATCGCCCAGTATCCGGTGGAACAGCAGGAAACCCGCACCTTTGAAATCAAGGTGCAGAACGGCGACAAGATCAATACCATCAATTTCAACCAAGAACTCTTTCCCGGCGAATGATGAACATCAAGCAGCTTGTACTGGCCAGCCATAACGCCGGCAAACTCAAAGAACTCCAGGCCATGCTCGGCGAATCGGTGCAACTGCGCTCGATTGGCGAGTGGAGCAAGGTCGAGCCGGAAGAAACCGGCCTGTCGTTCGTCGAGAACGCCATTCTCAAGGCGCGCAACGCCGCACGTATTTCCGGATTGCCGGCGCTGGCCGACGATTCCGGTCTGGCGGTGGACTTTCTTGGCGGTGCGCCGGGCATCTATTCGGCGCGTTATGCCGACGGCAAAGGCGATGCGGCGAACAACGCCAAACTGCTCGATGCGCTGAAAGATGTCCCGGAAGCCGGGCGCGGTGCGCAGTTTGTTTGCGTGCTGGCGCTGGTGCGTCACGCCGATGATCCGTTGCCGATCCTCTGCGAAGGCCTGTGGCACGGGCGCATCCTTACCGCTGCCAGCGGTGAGCACGGTTTTGGTTATGACCCGCTGTTCTGGGTGCCGGAACGTGACGTGTCCAGCGCCGAACTGAGCCCGGCCGACAAGAACCAGATCAGCCACCGCGCCCGTGCAATGGATCTGCTGCGCCAGCGTCTGGGCTTGAAATGACCCGTGATTCTTCTGCGTCGTCGCTGATCGTCGGCGGCGCCGCCTCTTCGCCTCGGGCGCCGTTGCCGACGCTGCCGCCCTTGGCGCTGTACATCCACATCCCGTGGTGTGTGCGCAAATGCCCTTATTGCGATTTCAACTCGCACACCGCCAGCCCGGTGCTGCCGGAGCAGGAATACGTCGACGCCTTGCTGGCCGATCTCGATCTGGACCTGCATGCGGTTTACGGCCGTGAAATCAGCTCGATCTTCTTTGGCGGCGGTACGCCAAGCCTGTTCAGTGCAGAAGCACTTGGGCGTTTGCTCGAAGGCGTCGAGCAGCGCATTCCGTTTGCCCACGACATTGAAATCACCCTGGAGGCCAACCCGGGCACGTTCGAGCAAGAGAAGTTTGTCGCCTACCGCAAGCTGGGGATCAATCGCCTGTCGATCGGTATCCAGAGCTTCCAGCAGGAAAAGCTCAAGGCGCTCGGGCGGATTCACAACGGTGACGAAGCCGTGCGCGCCGCCGGCATGGCGCGGCAGGCCGGGTTCGATAACTTCAACCTCGACTTGATGCACGGCTTGCCGGATCAGTCGCTCGACGATGCCTTGAGCGATCTGCGCCAGGCCATCGAACTGAATCCGACGCACATCTCCTGGTATCAGCTGACACTGGAGCCGAACACAGTGTTCTGGAATCAGCCGCCGGTGCTGCCGGAGGACGATACGTTGTGGGACATTCAAGAAGCTGGGCAGGCGTTGCTGGCCGAGCACGGTTACGCGCAGTACGAAGTGTCCGCGTATGCACAGGCCAGTCGCCCGGCGCGGCATAACCTCAATTACTGGAGTTTTGGCGACTTCATCGGCATTGGCGCGGGTGCGCATGGCAAGCTCAGCCATCCCGACGGGCGCATCGTGCGCACTTGGAAAACCCGTTTGCCGAAGGACTATCTGAATCCGGCAAAAAGCTTCCAGGCTGGCGAAAAGGCGCTGACCAATGACGAGATGCCGTTCGAGTTTCTGATGAACGCTTTGCGCCTGACCGCTGGCGTCGAATCGCGCCTGTATCCGGAGCGTACCGGGCTGTCGCTGGAAAGCCTCGCCGAAGGCCGGGCAGCGGCAGAACAAAGCGGTCTGTTGCAGGTCGAACCGTCACGTCTGGCGGCCACCGAGCGCGGACAGCTGTTCCTCAACGACTTGCTGCAACAATTTCTGAACTGATTTCAGTGCTAAGGGAAAACGCATGGATTTGATACTCGACCTGCTCGCCACCGTATCCCGCTGGAGCCGCAGCAACCTCTCGGAAATCGCCCTGGCGCTGGTCGGCTGCCTGCTGGTGCTGTTCGGCGCCGACTTCAAAGGCTGGGTCGAGCAACGCCTGGGCAGCATCGCCGGCGCTTTGCGCATACCGCTGATGTCGCTGCTGTGCGTGATCGGCAGCGGCGCAGCACTGATCTACGCCACGCCGTGGGTGATCAAGGGCTTGAGCCAATTCAACAACTACAGCCTGGCGCCAGTGTTGTTGGTAGTCCTCGTCCTCATCGGCGTAGTCGCCGACCGCCGCTAACCCCAAGAAAAAACTGTTTTGATCGTTCCCATGCTCCGCGTGGGAATGCCTCAATGGACGCTCTGCGTCCGCTGTGGGACGCAGAGCGTCCCGGGCAGCATTCCCACGCAGAGCGTGGGAACGATCATAGCGTGATGTTTAAGCGAGTTTTTCGAACTTCAGGTCCCAGACGCCATGGCCAAGACGTTCGCCGCGGCGTTCGAACTTGGTGATCGGGCGTTCGGCCGGGCGTGGCACGCACTTGCCGTCTTCGGCGAGGTTGCGGTAGCCCGGGGCGACGTTCATCACTTCCAGCATGTATTCGGCATACGGTTCCCAGTCGGTGGCCATGTGCAGAATGCCGCCAACCTTCAACTTGCTGCGCACCAGTTCAGCGAACGAGGCCTGAACGATACGACGCTTGTGGTGACGGCTCTTGTGCCACGGATCCGGGAAAAACAGCATCAGGCGATCGAGGCTGTTGTCGGCGATGCAGCGGTTGAGCACTTCGATCGCGTCGCAATCGTAGACCCGCAGGTTGGTCAGACCTTGCGTCAGCACGCCATTGAGCAGCGCGCCGACACCCGGACGGTGAACCTCAACGCCAATGAAATCCTGATCCGGTGCCGCCGCAGCCATTTCCAGCAGCGAGTGGCCCATGCCGAAACCGATCTCCAGCGAGCGCGGTGCCGAACGGCCGAACACCTGATCGTAATCCACCGGCGCGTCGGCCAGCGGCAGGACGAACAGCGGCGTGCCCTGATCCAGACCTTTTTGCTGGCCTTCGGTCATGCGCCCGGCGCGCATCACGAAACTCTTGATGCGGCGGTGTTGGCGCTCGTCGCCTTCTTCCGTCTGGATAGGCGTGTCGTTCGATTCAGTCATCAATGGCTCTTACTTGATCAGACCATCCAGCGGCGAAGAGGCGCTGGCATAGAGTTTTTTCGGCATACGGCCAGCGAGGTAGGCTAGACGGCCTGCAACGATGGCGTGTTTCATGGCTTCAGCCATCATCACCGGTTGCTGGGCGTGAGCGATGGCCGAGTTCATCAGCACCGCATCGCAACCCAGTTCCATGGCGATGGTTGCGTCGGACGCAGTGCCGACACCGGCATCGACCAACACAGGGATTTTCGCTTCTTCGAGGATGATCTGCAGGTTGTACGGGTTGCAGATCCCCAGGCCGGAACCGATCAGACCGGCCAGCGGCATCACCGCGATGCAGCCGATTTCCGCCAGCTGACGGGCGATGATCGGGTCATCGCTGGTGTAGACCATCACGTCGAAACCTTCCTTGACCAGCGTTTCCGCGGCCTTGAGGGTTTCGATGACATTGGGGAACAGGGTCTTCTGGTCAGCCAGCACTTCCAGCTTCACCAGGTTGTGGCCATCGAGCAGCTCACGGGCCAGGCGGCAGGTGCGCACGGCTTCGATGGCGTCGTAGCAACCGGCGGTGTTGGGCAGGAAGGTGTAGCGATCCGGCGACAGCACGTCGAGCAGGTTCGGCTCGCCTTCGATCTGACCGAGGTTGGTGCGGCGCACGGCGAAGGTGACGATCTCGGCACCCGAGGCTTCGATGGCCTGGCGGGTTTCTTCCATGTCACGGTACTTGCCGGTACCGACCAGCAAACGCGACTGGTAAGTACGACCGGCCAGCACAAAAGGCTTGTCGCTACGAACGATGCTCATGGGGAATCCTCTTTAGGGGTGAGGGTCTTGCAGAATTCTGTGCCCTTGCGGGCCGCCCGACTAGCCGCCGCCGATGGCGTGCACGACTTCGACGTTGTCACCGTCGTTGAGCGTGGTGTCGGCATGCTGGCTGCGCGGGACGATATCCAGATTGAGTTCGACTGCCACCCGGCGTCCGGTCAGTTCCAGACGGGTGATCAGGGCCGCAACGGTCTCGCCGTCGGGCAGTTCAAGGGATTCACCGTTCAACTGAATGCGCATGCGCAATGCCGCCATCATTTTTAGGGGCTGGCATTCTAGCCCGATCAGTCAGGCTGACCCAAGCCATTCGTCTTGAAAGCGCTTGCTCCGCGCAAATGCCTGTCTACGCGGCCAACTGTAGGAGCTGCCGCAGGCGGCTCCTACCGGGAACAGTTAGATCAGATCAGGCGCCAGGCGGGAACAGTTTCAGATCAGGCCAGGCGCCAGGCGCCAGGCGGGAACAGTTTCAGATCAGGCCAGGCGCCAGGCGCCAGGCGGCGAGGCCCAGGCATAGCCAGCCGATCAGGAATGCCAGGCCACCGAACGGAGTGATGATCCCGAGTTTGCTGATACCGGTGGTGGTCAGCACATACAGGCTGCCCGAGAACAACAGGATGCCGACGGTGAACGACACGCCAGCCCAGGTCACCAGTCGCCCCTGAACGTGCGTGGCCAGCAGCGCGACGCCGAACAGCGCCAGCGTGTGTACCAACTGATAGGTAACGCCGGTATGGAAAATCGTCAGGTATTCGGGGGTCAGGCGGTTTTTCAGGCCGTGGGCGGCAAATGCGCCCAGCGCCACACCGGTGAAACCGAAAAAAGCGGCCAGCATCAAAAAGCCACGCAGCATGGGGAACTCCAGTCAGTCTCGATCGGCAGGGTCTGTATAATGGCCCGCTCCACGGGTTCGGCCAAGCCATCTCTATGCTGCGTACTATTTTCCGTCGTCTCACGAAGGCCCTGCTCTGGTTCGCGGGTGGCAGCGTCTTGCTGGTGCTGGTGTTTCGCTTCGTGCCGCCGCCGGGCACGGCGCTGATGGTCGAACGCAAGGTCGAATCCTGGGTCGACGGCGAGCCGATTGACCTGCAACGCACATGGAAGCCGTGGGACGAAATCTCCGACGACCTCAAGGTCGCGGTCATGGCTGGCGAGGATCAGAAGTTTCCCGAGCACTGGGGTTTTGACTTCAGTGCGATCCAGGCAGCGCTTGCCCATAACGAACTAGGCGGCTCGATTCGCGGCGCCAGCACTTTGAGCCAGCAAGTGTCGAAGAACCTGTTTCTCTGGGCCGGTCGCAGCTATCTGCGCAAAGGCCTCGAAGCCTGGTTTACCGCGCTGATCGAGGTGTTCTGGCCCAAGCAGCGGATTCTTGAGGTGTACCTGAACAGCGTCGAGTGGGATGACGGAGTGTTTGGGGCCGAAGCCGCGGCCCGCCATCACTTTGGCGTGAGCGCGAAGTCGTTGTCACGCCAGCAGGCGAGTTATCTGGCGGCTGTGTTGCCCAATCCGCGTGTCTGGAGTGCCAGCCACCCGACCGCTTATGTTTCGCGCCGGGCCGGGTGGATTCGGCAGCAGATGAGTCAGTTAGGTGGTGACAGTTATTTGCTGGGGCTCAACGATTCGCGGCGGGCACCTTGGTCGCAGTGATTTAACAGCAAAAGATCGCAGCCTGCGGCAGCTCCTACATGGGAATGCGGCCACCTGTAGGAGTTGCCGCAGGCTGCGATCTTTTGATCTTCCAACAAAAACGCCCCGATCATCGCTGATCGGGGCGTTTTTTATTGCCTGCTCGCCGGTTATGCGGCGATCGACAACTTGAGCTTGTTCATCGCGCTCTTCTCGAGCTGACGGATCCGCTCGGCCGACACGTTGTACTTCTGCGCCAGGTCGTGCAGCGTGGCTTTTTCTTCTGCCAACCAACGCTGGTAGAGGATGTCGCGGCTACGTTCGTCCAGCACTTCCAGCGCTTCGTGCAGGTTGTGGTTGGAGTTGTCGCTCCAGTCGGCATCTTCCAGTTGACGGGCCGGATCATACCGGTGGTCTTCCAGATAGTTGGCCGGCGACTGGAAAGCGCTGTCGTCGTCGGCTTCAGCAGCCGGGTCGAAGGCCATGTCATGGCCGGTCAGACGACTTTCCATCTCGCGCACTTCCCGCGGCTCGACGCCGAGGCTTTCCGCCACACGGTGGACTTCCTCGTTGTTCAGCCACGCCAGGCGTTTCTTCTGGCTGCGCAGGTTGAAGAACAGCTTGCGCTGGGCCTTGGTGGTCGCGACTTTCACAATGCGCCAGTTGCGCAGGATGAACTCGTGAATTTCCGCCTTGATCCAGTGCACGGCGAACGACACCAGACGCACACCCATTTCCGGGTTGAAACGCTTCACGGCCTTCATCAGGCCGACGTTACCTTCCTGGATCAGGTCAGCCTGAGCCAGACCGTAGCCGGAATAGCTACGGGCGATATGTACGACAAAACGCAGGTGGGCGAGCACCATCTGCCGAGCCGCCCCCAAATCCTGCTCATAGTAGAGACTCTCGGCCAGTTCACGCTCCTGCTCCGGCGTCAGCAATGGAATGCTGTTGACGGTGTGCACGTAAGCTTCCAGGTTCGCACCCGGAACCAACGCATACGCAGGCTGCAAAGAATTGGTCATACGAAAAAACCTCCCACTTACATACTCGTGCCTCTCGGCACTGCGAAAAATTGACCGGGAATTCAAGTACAAGTTCCCAAAAAAACCGCAAGGCCAATCACGCGCAAAAAAAGATTCTACTTCGGCGCCAGCTCCCTGAGATGGCGTGCGACTGCAATCCATGCACCGATATAACCCAACAGCACCGCGCCAAGCAAGAGCGACAGACCGTCGGCAACTGGCACTCCGGCCAGAGCGAAATCACTGCCGTACAAGCCGGCCAGCCCAACCACTGCATCGTTCAGCCAGTTCAAGCCAAATGCCAACAGACCCCAGGACAGTAGCCCTGCACCGAAGCCATACAACGCGCCCATATAAAGGAAAGGACGCCGCACATAGCTGTCAGTGCCGCCGACGAGTTTAATCACTTCTATCTCGGTGCGGCGGTTTTCAATATGAAGACGAATGGTATTGCCTATCACCAAAAGTAATGCAGAAACCAGCAACACCGTCAGACCGAAGACAAAACGATCGCCAAGCTTGAGGATGGCGGCCAGACGCTCGACCCAGACTAGATCAAGTTGCGCCTGTTGTACCTTCGGCAGCTCGGAAAGTTTTTGTCTTAATGCTTCCAGCGTCGGCTTGTCGACTTCGTTCGGGGTGACCAGCACCACGCCCGGCAACGGGTTCTCCGGCAGCTCGCGCAGGGCTTCGCCCAGGCCTGACTGCTGCTGGAACTCTTCCAGCGCCTGATCGCGACCGACATATTCAGCGTCAGCTACGCCGGGCATGCCTTTGATCTGTTCGCGCAACGCTTCACCCTGCTGCGGGCTGGCGTCGAGTTGCAGATACAGCGAAATCTGCGCCGCACGCTGCCAGGAGCCGCCGAGGCGCTCGACATTGTTGAGCAGCAGTGACAAGCCCATCGGCAAGCTCAGCGCCACAGCCATCACCATGCAGGTGAAGAAACTGCCGATCGGTTGTTTGCCGAGACGACGCAGGCTGTCGAGCAGGCTGGCGCGATGGCTTTCGATCCATGCACGGAACAGCGTGGCGAAGTCCGGGCCGTCGTCATCGTCGTGTTTTTTCTTCTTCGGTGGCTGCGGATCGGCGGCTTTCGGGGCCACGCGCTCGGAAACCTTCGGACTGCGTGTCGCACTCATACGCCGGCCTCCCCGTCGCCGATCAAGCGGCCACGTTGCAGGGTCAGCATGCGATGGCGCATGCGCGCGATCAGTGCGAGGTCGTGACTGGCGATCAGCACGCTGGTGCCGAGACGGTTGATGTCTTCGAACACGCCCATGATCTCGGCCGCCAGACGCGGGTCGAGGTTACCGGTCGGTTCGTCCGCCAGCAGCAAGGCCGGACGGTGGACGATGGCGCGGGCAATGCCGACGCGCTGTTGCTGACCGGTGGACAAGTCGCCCGGGTACAGATCGGTTTTATCCGACAGCGCCACGCGCTCCAGCGCCGAATCGACGCGCTTGGCGATTTCGGCCTTGGACAGCCCGAGAATCTGCAGCGGCAACGCGACGTTGTTGAACACCGTGCGATCGAACAGCAACTGGTGGTTCTGGAACACCACGCCGATCTGCCGGCGCAGGAACGGAATCTGCGCGTTGCTGATGGTGCTCAGGTCTTGCCCGGCCAGCAGCAGTTTGCCGCTGGTCGGACGTTCCATCGCCAGCAGCAGGCGCAACAAGGTGGATTTACCGGCGCCGGAGTGACCGGTGACAAACAAGAACTCGCCACGACGGACTCGAAAGCTCAGCTCATGCAAGCCGACGTGACCGTTCGGGTAGCGCTTACCGACCTGTTCGAAACGAATCATGAACGCTCCCGCTCGGCAAACAGTGCCTGGACAAAGGGTTCGGCTTCAAAGGTACGCAAATCGTCGATGCCTTCACCGACGCCGATGTAGCGGATCGGCAGGCCGAATTGCTTGGCCAGGGCGAAGATCACCCCGCCCTTGGCCGTGCCGTCGAGCTTGGTCAGCGCCAGGCCGGTCAGTTCGACGGTCTGGTTGAATTGCTTGGCCTGGTTGATGGCGTTCTGGCCAGTACCGGCGTCGAGCACCAACAGCACTTCGTGCGGTGCGTCGGCGTCGAGCTTGCCGATCACCCGGCGAACCTTTTTCAGTTCTTCCATCAGGTTGTCTTTGGTGTGCAGACGACCGGCGGTGTCGGCGATCAACACGTCGATGCCACGGGCCTTGGCGGCCTGCACGGCGTCGAAGATCACCGAAGCCGAGTCGGCGCCAGTGTGCTGGGCAATCACCGGGATCTTGTTGCGCTCACCCCAGACCTGCAATTGCTCCACGGCGGCGGCGCGGAAGGTGTCACCGGCGGCGAGCATGACTTTCTTGCCTTCCAGTTGCAGCTTCTTCGCCAGTTTGCCGATGGTGGTGGTCTTGCCAGCGCCGTTGACGCCAACCACCAGAATCACGAATGGCTTGTTCTGCGAGACGATTTTCAGCGGTTGTTCGACCGGTTTGAGCATCGCGGCCAGTTCGGCTTGCAGGGATTTGTACAGGGCGTCGGCGTCGGCCAATTCCTTACGAGCAACCTTCTGGGTCAGGCGCTGGATGATCTGCGTGGTGGCTTCGACACCCACGTCGGCGGTGAGCAGACGGGTTTCGAGGTCATCAAGCAGATCGTCGTCGATGGTTTTGCGGCCGAGGAACAGGCTGGCCATGCCCTCGCCGATGCTGGCGCTGGTTTTCGACAGGCCTTGTTTCAGGCGGGCGAAGAAACCGGCTTTGGATTCTTCGGTGCGCGGGGCTTCGACGGGCGCTTCAGCGAGCACTTCGACCGGCACAACTGGCGTAGCGGCGACAGGTGCAGGTGCAGGCTGTTGAATGACCGGGGCAACAGGGGCGACAACTACTGGAGTAACAGGCTCGGGAACGATAGTTTCAGCGACTACAGGTTCTGCAATAACAGGTGCTGCAGCAACCGGCGCAGGCTCAACAATCGGCTCAACTACACCTGCAACTGCGGGAGCGACTTCGGCCACGAACGCAGGCGCAGGAATCACTGGCGTGATGTGCGGCGCAGCCTCTTCAACCAGTGCCACCGGCTCTTCGGCCACCGGCAATGTCAGCCACGGCGCGGCTGCCGGAGTCAGCGGCAATTCAGCCGCCACAGGCGCTTCAGGCGCAGGCTCGGGCTCAACCGGTTGCAACACCGGCTCGGCAAGCGGCAGCACAATCGGTGCCGGCTCTTCTTCTATTACCGGAGCAGGTTCCGGCGCAGGCTCGGGAATCGCGGGCGGCTGTTCGACGACGGGTTCCTGCGGTTTCTTACGCAGCCATCCGAACAGGCTTTTCTTCTCGCCAGCCGCAGCTGGGGTCTTCTTGTCGTCGTTGGAACCAAACATGGAGGACGGCTATCTCACGGTAGCGACGCGCCATAAGGGCGCCCCGGCAAATAAATATTCGATGCAGAACAGACTGTGTTTCATCCAGCTTGTTCACGCGCAACATTTTGTCGAGGCGCCACAGGCACCTCAAAGGTCGATTAATACGAAGGACTGGAACGGCATCGTCGGCGAAAACGCAGAGTTTAGCTGACAAACTCAAAGCTTCTGCCGGGAACCCATACAACCTATCGACCGATCAGTGGCTTGATAGGCGTGGCCGCCAGTAAAACGGATCAGTATCCTAGCACCTCCTCGCCCGCCTAGGCTAAGACCAAGCGGGCAGCCCAACAGGTTAAAAAACGAATGAATGCTCTAGCCCGCCGCGCCGCAGGCCTGCTGCTCAGCACAGTCTGCCTGCCCCTTTCGGCCCTGGCGGCCGACCCGCAACCGACTCACGAATTCACCCTCGACAACGGCCTCAAGGTCGTCGTGCGCGAAGATCATCGCGCGCCGGTGGTGGTCTCGCAGGTCTGGTACAAGGTCGGTTCCAGCTACGAAACCCCGGGCCAGACCGGTCTGTCTCACGCGCTTGAGCACATGATGTTCAAGGGCAGCGAGAAAGTCGGACCCGGCGAAGCGTCGCTGATCCTGCGCGATCTGGGCGCCGAAGAGAACGCCTTCACCAGCGACGACTTCACCGCTTATTACCAGGTGCTGGCCCGCGACCGTCTGGGCGTGGCGTTTGAACTGGAAGCCGACCGCATGGCTAACCTGCGCCTGCCGGCCGACGAGTTCGCCAAGGAAATCGAAGTCATCAAGGAAGAGCGCCGTTTGCGCACCGATGACAAGCCGATGTCCAAGGCTTACGAGCGCTACAAGGCCATGGCCTACCCGGCCAGCGGCTACCACACGCCGACCATCGGCTGGATGGCTGACCTCGACCGCATGAAGGTCGAAGAGCTGCGCCACTGGTACCAATCCTGGTACGTGCCGAACAACGCCACGCTGGTGGTGGTGGGCGACGTCACCCCGGACGAAGTGAAAACCCTCGCCCAACGCTATTTCGGCCCGATCGCCAAGCGCGATGTGCCGCCCGCAAAAATACCGCTGGAACTGGCCGAACCCGGCGAACGCCAGATCACCCTGCACGTGCAGACGCAACTGCCTAGCCTGATGCTCGGTTTCAACGTGCCAAGCATCGCCACCGCTGAAGACAAGCGCTCGGTCAACGCCCTGCGCCTGATCTCGGCACTGCTCGACGGCGGTTACAGCGGTCGCATCCCGACACAACTGGAGCGCGGCGAAGAGCTGGTCTCCGGCGGCTCCTCGAACTACGACGCCTACACCCGTGGCGACAGCCTGTTCACCCTGTCGGCAACGCCCAATACGCAGAAGAAAAAGACCATGGCGCAAGCCGAGGCTGGTTTGTGGAAACTGCTGAAACAGCTGAAAACCACCGCGCCGTCCGCTGAAGAACTGGAACGCGTGCGTGCGCAAGTGATCGCCGGTCTGGTCTTCGAACGTGATTCGATCACCAGTCAGGCCACGGCGATCGGCCAATTGGAAACGGTCGGCCTGTCGTGGAAGCTGATGGACACCGAACTCGCCGATCTGGAAAGCGTGACTCCGCAAGACATCCAGAACGCCGCCAAGCTGTATTTCACCCGCGAACGTCTCAGCGTCGCCCACGTCCTGCCACTGGAGACGACTCATGAGTGAGCGCAAAACCCCTCGTTTGATGCTGCTCGGCCTGATCGCCATTGCGGTGATCGGCTCGACCGCTCTCTATCTGTCGCCAAGCGCTGACAGCAAGGCCAGCGAAGCCCTCGACAACGCCAAAACCCAGCAGAAGCTGCAATCGCTGGCCGAACTCGACGGCAAGGCCCCGGCCAGCCGCAAGCTTGATGTGCAAACCTGGAGCACCGCCGAAGGCGCCAAGGTGCTGTTCGTCGAAGCCCATGAACTGCCGATGTTCGACATGCGCCTGATTTTCGCCGCCGGCAGCAGCCAGGACGGCAGCGCGTCGGGTCTGGCAGTGCTGACCAACGCGATGCTCAACGAAGGTGTCGCCGGCAAAGACGTCGGCGCCATCGCGCAGGGTTTTGAAGGTCTGGGTGCGGATTTCGGCAACGGTGCTTTCAAGGACATGGCGCTGGCTTCGCTGCGCAGCCTGAGTGCTGCCGATAAACGTGAACCGGCGCTGAAGCTGTTCTCGGAAGTCATCGGCAAACCGACCTTCCCGGCCGACTCGTTCGCGCGCATCAAGAACCAGATGCTCGCCGGTTTCGAATACCAGAAACAGAACCCCGGCAAACTCGCCAGCCTCGAGCTGATGAAGCGTCTGTACGGCGATCACCCGTACGCGCATTCGAGCGACGGCAATCCGCAAAGCGTGCCGAAGATCACCCTCGCGCAATTGCGTGAGTTCCACGCCAAGGCCTACGCCGCTGGCAACGTGGTGATCGCGCTGGTCGGTGATCTGTCTCGCGCAGAAGCCGAGGCGATTGCCAATCAGGTCTCCTCTGCGCTGCCCAAAGGCCCGGCGCTGGCGAAGATCGCGCAACCGCAGGAACCGCAAGCCAGCGTCAATCACATCGAGTTTCCGTCGAAGCAAACCAACCTGCTGCTCGCGCAACTGGGCATCGACCGTGACGATCCGGATTACGCCGCGCTGTCGATGGGCAACCAGATCCTCGGTGGCGGCGGTTTCGGCACACGCCTGATGAGTGAAGTGCGCGAGAAACGCGGCCTGACTTACGGCGTGTATTCGGGTTTCAGCCCGATGCAGGCGCGCGGCCCGTTCATGATCAATCTGCAGACCCGCGCAGAAATGAGTGAAGGCACCCTGAAACTGGTGCAGGACGTACTCGCCGAGTATCTGAAAACCGGGCCGACACAGAAAGAACTCGACGACGCCAAACGCGAGCTCGCCGGCAGCTTCCCGCTGTCCACCGCGAGCAATGCCGATATCGTCGGCCAACTCGGCGCGATGGGCTTCTATAATCTGCCGCTGAGCTATCTGGACGACTTCATGCGTCAGTCGCAAAGCCTGACCGTGGAACAAGTCCGCGACGCCCTGAACAAACATTTGAGCACGGACAAAATGGTCATCGTCACCGCTGGCCCGACCGTGCCGCAAAAGCCGTTACCGGCCCCATCTGATAAACCTGCCGAGCAACCGCTCGGGGTTCCGGAGCATTAATGGCAACTCGTCCCCCTAAAAAGCCTGCGCATAACGTCCACAACGGTGTGAACCAGTTGCGCATCATTGGCGGCCAATGGCGCAGTCGCAAGCTGAGCTTCCCCGATGCACCGGGCCTGCGCCCGACGCCGGATCGCGTGCGTGAAACCCTGTTCAACTGGCTCGCGCCGTACGTTGAAGGGGCCAAGGTGCTTGATCCGTTCGCCGGCAGCGGCGCGCTGTTTCTCGAAGCGCTGTCCCGTGGCGCGGCCATGGGTCAGGCGCTGGACTCCAGCAACATCGCGGTGTCCAGCCTGAAAGAACACCTCGGCACGCTGCGCTGCACCAACGGCCAGGTGCAAACTGCTGACGCCCTGCGTTATCTGGAAACCCAGACCGCCAGCGCGTACGACCTGGTGTTCCTCGACCCGCCGTTCAACCAGAACCTGCTGCCGGTGGTTTGCGCCCTGCTGGAAGAACGTCAATGGCTGGCGCCCGAGTCGTGGATCTACACTGAAAGCGAAACCGCGCCGTCGACGCTGGGCCTGCCGGGCAACTGGCGCCTGCACCGCGAACAGAAATCCGGTCGGGTTTACTACGCGCTGTGGCAACGTACGGCAGAGATCGCCGGTTAATCGACCGGTCTGAATAAGCGGCGGCCCTTCCCACAGGGTCGCCGCGCTGCATCGAGAACCATCGTGTCCGCCTCTTCAGAACGTTTCATCCCCGCCTTCGGCCTCAGCAATCCGCACCTGCAAACCTTGTGGGGGCCGCTGTGGCGCAAAACCGTGCATATCCAGCGTGAGCGCGAGCGCCTGTGGCTTGAGGATGGCGACTTCCTCGATCTCGACTGGCACGGCCCGCACACCGCCGATGCGCCGTTGGTGCTGGTGTTACACGGGCTGACCGGCTCTTCCAACTCGCCTTACGTCGCTGGCGTGCAAAAAGCCTTGGCCGACCAAGGCTGGGCCAGCGTTGCGCTGAACTGGCGCGGCTGCTCCGGCGAACCCAACCTGTTACCGCGCAGCTACCACTCCGGCGCCAGCGAAGACCTCGCCGAAACCATCAAGCACCTGCGCGCGAAACGCCCGTTGGCGCCGTTGTACGCCGTCGGTTATTCCCTCGGCGGCAATGTGCTGCTCAAGCATCTGGGTGAAACCGGCAGCGCCAGTGGCGTGCTCGGTGCAGTCGCGGTGTCGGTGCCGTTTCGGCTCGATCAATGCGCCGACCGGATCGGCCAGGGATTTTCCAAGGTCTATCAGGCGCACTTCATGCGCGAGATGGTCGCCTACATCAAGAACAAGCAACGGCAGTTCCAGCACGACGGACGTGAGGACGGGCTCGCAGCACTGGCAGCCCTCGGCTCGCTGAAAAACATGCGTACGTTCTGGGATTTCGATGGCCGGGTGACGGCGCCGCTGCATGGTTTCAACGATGCCGAGGATTATTACCGTCGCGCATCGAGCCGCTACTTCCTCGGCGAGATCCGCACGCCGACCCTGATCATTCAAGCGGCAGACGATCCGTTCGTGTTCCCGCACAGCTTGCCCCAGGCTGAAGAACTGTCGACCTCGACCGCATTTGAATTGCAGGCTCGCGGCGGGCACGTCGGATTTGTCGACGGCTCAGTGCGCCAGCCCGGCTACTACCTCGAACGCCGTATCCCGCAATGGCTGGCCAGCGTGTCCGCATGAACGATCAGGGCGAGTCGATCCGATTCTGGCAAACCGCGCCGCTGGCCGGTGTCGAATTGTTGTCGGCACGCTACATCGAGCATCGCTTCGCCCCGCATGTGCACGACGGTTTTGTGATCGGCATGATTATGGCCGGCGCCCAGCGCTACCGTTATCGCGGCGCCGAGCATCTGGCCGGCAGCGGCACGCTGGTGCTGATCAATCCGGACGAATTGCACACCGGGCACAAAGGCACTGAGGATGGCTGGCTGTACCGGGCGTTTTATCCGGAGACCGGCAAGATTGTTTCACTGCTGGATGAGCTGGAACTGTCCACCAGCAATCTGCCAGCGTTCGGCGCCACGCTGTACCGCGACCCGGATCTGGTCAGCGGCTTTGCACAACTGCACCGCTTGCTCGAAAGCCCGGCCAGTGCGCTGCAACAACAAACGGTCTGGCGCGAGATGATGTTGTTGCTGTTGCAGCGTCACGCGGCGGTACGAGAAATCGGCAACCCCGGCAAGGAGCACCGCGCGGTGCTGATCGCCAAGGACCTGCTACATACGCACCTGGCAGCGCCGCCGTCGCTGGAAGAATTGGCCGCAGCGGTCAATCTGTCGCCGTTCCATTTTGCCCGCGTGTTTCGCCGCGCGACCGGCATGCCGCCGCACACCTGGCTAATGCAGCAACGCATCGCCCAGGCACGGGCGCTGTTGCAGCACGGCTGCCTGCCGGTGGAGGTCGCCACGCAATTGGGTTTTGCCGATCAGAGCCATTTGAGCCGACAGTTCAAGCAGGCTTATGGCGTCGGACCCGCCGCCTACCGCAGTGCCCGTCTGGAAAGCTGAAAGATCGCAGCCTGCGGCAGCTCCTACAGGAGAATGCATTCCATGTAGGAGCTGCCGCAGGCTGCGATCTTTCGCTCTTATTCGCCGGTGGCAATACCGCGCGAAGGCTCATTGATCCACTCACTCCACGACCCCGCATACAACGAACCCAACGGATAACCTGCCAGGCACAACGCAAACAGGTTGTGACACGCCGTCACCCCGGAGCCGCAATACGCCACCAGATCGGACGGCGAACGCCCACCCAGTTTCGCCGCAAAGCGTTGTTTCAGCTGATCAGCCGGAAGGAATCGCCCGTCGCTGCCAAGGTTGTCGGTGAATGCCGCGCACTGCGCACCGGGTATATGCCCGGCTACCGGGTCTATCGGCTCCACTTCCCCTTTGAAGCGCGGCAAGGCTCGGGCGTCGATCAGCGTCAGCGTCGGCTGGCCGAGGCGCTGTTGCAATTGCCCGGCGCTGAGCAGCAAAGCCTTATCTGGCTGACCACTGAAGTTGCCACGCACAACCGTCGGCGCATCCAGACTCAGCGGCAAACCCGCCGCGTGCCAGGCCTTGAGCCCGCCATCGAGGATGAACACTCCGTCTCGCTTGCCCAGCCAGGCGAGCAACCACCACGCCCGCGCCGCATAGGCGCCCGGGCCGTCGTCATACAGAACCACTTCGCTGTCGTGGTTGATGCCCCAGGCTTGCAGGCGCTCGATCAATGCTGCCGGTTCGGGCAGCGGATGACGACCCGTCACGCCTTTGACCACGTTGCCGCTGAGGTCACGCTCAAGGTCGGCGAAGTTCGCCCCGGCAATGTGCCCTTCGGCGTAGCTGCGCTGGCCGTAATCCGGATCTTCGAGGGCAAAACGACAATCGAGAATCAGCAACCCGGGCTGTTCCTTGCGGGCATCCAGTGCTTGCGGGCTGATCAACTGCGCAATCGGCATAACGGGCTCCTGTGGGATTTCAACAGAACGGTTTATTTCACGTCTTCGAGGGCCTGGGCCAGGGGGACATAGAACTCGTCGAACAGGGCGTTGACCTGGTCGCGCGCCTCATCGGTGACAAACCCGGCTTCGAGCACCAACACCTGATACACGCCGCGTTTAACCGCTTGCTCGCTGAGGTGGTTGGAATTTTCACGGGTGGTGCAGAGGAAACGCACCCACGAGGTCAGGATGATCCAGGCGTTGAGCGTCAGGGATTCAATCTGCACACGGTCCATCTTGAGGATTCCGGCGGCAACAAAGCCTTCGTAGATCGCGGCGCCCTGAATCACGCAGCGCTGCGAGAAGCGCCGATAACGCGCGGCCAGTTCCGGATCGCTGTCGAGCAGATGTTCAAGGTCGCGGTGCAGAAAGCGGTAACCCCACATCGCCGAGAGCAGTTCCTTGAGATAGAAACGCTTGTCTTCAACCGTCGCGGCACGCCCCTGCGGCGGGCGCAGGAAGCTGTCCACCAAGGCCTCGTACTCACTGAACAGCACGGCGATGATCGCCTGCTTGTTGGGGAAGTGGTAGTACAGGTTGCCCGGAGAAATCTCCATGTGCGCGGCGATGTGGTTGGTGCTGATGCTGCGCTCGCCCTGTTGATTGAACAGCTCGAGGCTGTTCTGCACGATGCGCTCGCTGGTTTTTATTCGTGGGGCCATGGCTTGAGCTTTAATTCAGAGTGCGATGAAGGGCATCTTACGACCTATCCGGAAATGGATAAAACAAAGCTGCGCACGGAAGTCATTTGACTTTATAGAGCATAGACTCTAAAAAGTTCATCACTACAATAAATCCGGAGCCTACGATGACTGCCGATATTGCCTACCTGCAAACGCTGCAACAGCCACTGGAAGAGCTCAATCGGCAGTTCAAAGCGCAACGGGCTGCTTACGCCGTCAACCCGATGCCTCCTGCGGCCCAGCGCCAGCAATGGCTGAAGGCTTTGCGCGATGTGCTGAGCAACGAGCGCCAGGCTCTGATCGACGCCATCAGCGCGGATTTCAGCCATCGCAGCGCCGACGAAACCCTGCTCGCCGAACTGATGCCGAGCCTGCACGGCATTCATTACGCCAGCCGCCACCTCAAAGGCTGGATGAAGGCCTCGCGGCGCAAGGTTGGCGTCGCGTTCCAGCCGGCTTCGGCGAAAGTCGTGTATCAGCCGCTGGGCGTAGTCGGCGTCATCGTCCCGTGGAATTACCCGTTGTATCTGGCTGTCGGGCCGCTGGTCGGCGCATTGGCGGCGGGCAACCGGGTAATGCTCAAGCTCAGTGAATCGACGCCGGCCACCGGCCTGCTGCTCAAGGAATTGCTGGCAAAAATCTTCCCCGAAGATCTGGTCTGCGTAGTGCTCGGCGAGGCCGACATCGGCGTGGCGTTTTCCCGCCTGCCGTTCGATCACTTGCTGTTCACCGGCTCCACCAGTGTCGGCAAACATGTGATGCGCGCCGCAGCGGAAAACCTCACGCCGGTGACCCTCGAACTGGGCGGCAAATCCCCGGCCATCGTCTCCCGCGACGTGCCATTGAAGGATGCCGCCGAGCGCATCGCCTTCGGCAAAACCCTCAATGCCGGGCAAACCTGTGTCGCCCCCGATTACGTATTGGTGCCGGAAGACCGCGTCGGCGGCTTCGTCGAAGCCTATCGCCAGGCCGTGCAGGGTTTCTATCCAACCCTTGCCGACAACCCGGACTACACGGCGATCATCAACGAGCGCCAATTGGCTCGACTCAATGGCTACATCAGCGATGCGACCAGCAAAGGCGCGCTGCTGATTCCGCTGTTCGATCAAGGTCAGGGCCGCCGCATGCCGCACAGCGTGCTGCTGAATGTCAGCGACGAGATGACGGTGATGCAGGACGAAATCTTCGGCCCGTTGCTGCCGATCGTGCCGTACCAGGATCTGGAGCAGGCATTTGCCTACATCAATCAGCGGCCAAGGCCTCTGGCTCTTTACTACTTCGGCTACGACAAACGCGAACAGAACCGCGTGCTGCACGAAACCCACTCCGGCGGCGTGTGCCTGAACGACACGCTGCTGCACGTGGCGCAGGACGACATGCCGTTCGGTGGTATCGGCCCGTCCGGCATGGGCCATTACCACGGGCACGAAGGCTTCCTGACATTCAGCAAGGCCAAAGGCGTGCTGATCAAACAACGCTTCAACGCAGCCAGACTGATTTATCCGCCTTACGGCAAATCCATTCAGAAGCTGATCCAGAAGCTGTTCATTCGCTAGATATCTGTCACTGCCGGGTTATAAAAACAATGCACCCAAGCCTGACCGAAACACCTGCCCTGTCGCGCCGTGGCCTGCTGAAATTCAGCCTCGGCGCCACGGCATTTCTCGCCACCGCTGGCCTCGGCGCCAGCCTCAGTGGCTGCTCATCCAGCGTCGCGGCCAATGGCTTCGTCTCGTTGCGCGACGGCGATCTGCTGTTTCTGCGCGCACTGATTCCGGTGATGCTCGACGGCGCCGTGGCCGCCGAGAAAATGCCGACGGCGGTGGATGGCACGCTCAAGTCGCTGGACTACAGCCTCGATCACCTGTCGCCGGAGATGCTCAAGCTCACCCGCCAATTGTTCGACGTGCTAGCTATGGCCGTGACGCGCGGGCCGCTGACCGGGATCTGGGGCAGTTGGGAAAACGCTAGTGCCGAGGCAATGCGCAACTTCCTCGATCGCTGGGAAAACAGCTCATTGAGTTTGTTGAAAATGGGGCACAGCTCACTGCAGCAAATGGTGCTGATGGCCTGGTACACGCGCGCGGAATCGTGGGGGCATTGCGGCTATCCGGGCCCACCTACCGTCTGAAATCAGCGCCGCGCCTTTCGCGAGCAAGCCCGCTCCCACATTTTGAAACGCATTCCTCTGTGGGAGCGGGCCTGGCGAAGGGGCCCGCAAAAACAACAAAAACAAGAGAACCTGACCGATGCCCGTACCCGACCCCTTCCGCGAAGGCCTCGCCCGAGGCTGGAAAACCTTCAACGGCGCGCAACTGACCGACGACCTGACGCTTGAAGCCGATGTCGCCATCATCGGCAGCGGCGCCGGCGGTGGCACCACCGCCGAAATCCTCAGTGCCGCCGGCTACAAGGTGCTGCTGATCGAAGAAGGCCCGCTGAAAACCAGCTCCGATTTCAAGATGCTCGAAGACCAGGCCTACAGCAGCCTTTATCAGGAAGGCATCGGCCGCATGAGCAAGGACGGCGCGATCACCATCCTGCAGGGTCGCGCGGTCGGCGGCACGACGTTGATCAACTGGACATCGAGCTTTCGCACGCCCGAGCCGACGCTCGAGCACTGGGCCAAAGAACACAACGTCAAAGGTCACAGCGTCGCCGAGATGGCGCCATGGTTCGAGAAAATGGAACAGCGCCTCGGCGTCGCCCCATGGATGGTGCCGCCGAACGCCAACAACGACGTGATCCGAAAGGGCTGCGAGCAACTCGGCTACAGCTGGCACGTGATCCCGCGCAACGTGCGCGGCTGCTGGAACCTCGGCTATTGCGGCATGGGCTGCCCGACCAATGCCAAGCAGTCGATGATGGTGACGACCATTCCGGCCACCCTGGAAAAGGGCGGCGAACTGCTTTATCTGGCACGTGTGGAAAAACTGCTGATCAGCGGCGACAAGGTTTCCGGCCTGCATTGCGTGGCGATGGATGAACGCTGCGTCGAAACTACCGGGCGCACCATTACCGTCAAGGCGCGGCATTACGTGCTGGCTGGCGGCGGCATCAACAGCCCGGCACTGCTGCTGCGTTCCGACGCACCGGACCCGCATAAAAACCTTGGCAAACGCACCTTTCTGCACCCGGTGAACATGTCCGCCGCGCGTTTTGATGAGGTGGTCAATCCGTTTTACGGCGCGCCGCAGTCAATCTACTCGGACCACTTCCAATGGAAGGACGGCACCACCGGGCCAATGGCGTTCAAACTCGAAGTACCGCCGCTGCATCCTGCGCTGGCGGCGACTTTGCTTGGCGGTTTTGGCCAGGAGAGCGCGCAACACATGGGCGACCTGCCGCACACCCACGCGATGCTGGCGTTGCTGCGCGACGGTTTCCACCCGGACAGCAGCGGTGGCGCGGTCGAGTTGCGCGGCGACGGTTCGCCGGTGCTCGACTATCAAGTGTCGTCTTACGCCTGGGAGGGTCTGCGTCGGGCCTTTCACGTCATGGCCGAGATCCAGTTTGCCGGCGGCGCGCAAGCGGTTATGCCGATGCATGCTGACGCCCGCTATGTGAAAACCTTGGCTGAGGCCCGCACGCTGATCGATGGTCTGAGCCTCGAGTTGTACCGCACGCGGCTCGGCAGCGCCCACGTCATGGGTGGCTGTGCGATGGGCGAAGAGCCGAAAACCGCGGTCACCGACAGCCTCGGCCGTCATCATCAACTGAGTAATCTGTCGATTCATGACGGCTCGCTGTTTCCCACCAGCATCGGCGCCAACCCGCAGTTGTCGGTGTACGGCCTGACCGCACAACTGGCGACGGCCCTCGTCGAGAGGCTGAAAACCCCGTGAAAACCGTTAATATTCTCATCGTCTATAGTGCTTTCTTACGCAAAAGGCGACTTGGCCGACCGGGACGGCTGCGATACCATCCGACTCCCCAACGGACTCCCGCCAGGACGACGCGATGAACCGAGTGTTGTACCCAGGTACCTTCGACCCTATTACCAAGGGCCATGGCGATCTGGTCGAACGCGCCTCGCGCCTGTTCGATCACGTGATCATTGCGGTCGCCGCCAGCCCGAAAAAGAACCCGCTGTTCCCGCTGGAACAACGGGTCGAACTGGCTCGCGAGGTCACCAAACACCTGCCGAACGTGGAAGTGGTCGGTTTCTCGACGCTGCTCGCGCATTTTGCCAAAGAGCAGAATGCCAACGTGTTTTTGCGCGGTTTGCGCGCGGTGTCGGACTTCGAATACGAATTCCAGCTGGCCAACATGAACCGCCAGTTGGCGCCGGACGTCGAGAGCCTGTTTCTCACACCGTCCGAACGTTACTCGTTCATTTCGTCGACGCTGGTGCGGGAAATTGCCGCGCTCGGCGGCGATATCAGCAAATTCGTCCACCCCGCCGTGGCCGACGCCCTGACCCTACGCTTCAAAAAGTAGGAGCTGCCGCAGGCTGCGATCTTTTGATCTTAAAATGATCGCAGTCCAGTGCCCTTGATCGCACCCGCGTGCACTGCGCTCGCCAATGCGGCACAATTGCGCGCATTGATTTATAGCGCCCGGGCCTGCCGCCCCGGCTGGAGTTAGCATGTCCCTAATCATCACCGACGATTGCATCAACTGCGACGTCTGCGAACCCGAGTGCCCAAACGCCGCCATTTCCCAGGGCGAAGAGATCTACGTGATCGACCCGAACCTGTGCACCCAGTGTGTCGGCCACTACGACGAACCACAATGCCAGCAGGTCTGCCCGGTGGATTGCATTCCACTGGACGAGGCGCATCCGGAGACTGAAGAGCAGTTGATGGAAAAGTACCGCCTGATCACCGGCAAGGCCTGAATCGCTAAAAAGATCGCAGCCTGCGGCAGCTCCTACACAGATCTCATGTAGGAGCTGCCGAAGGCTGCGATCTTTTGATCTTGCCCTTCACTCGCGCTGCTCAAACCCCTCCCCGATACACCCCAGGCACCGAACAAAAGCGGCTTTCGCCGGATCAACCACCAACGCCTGCCCCGCATCGCCAATCCCGCCACCCAGTGCGGTAAACGGCAATGACACGACAAACGCCGCCGTACCGATCACCGTTGCCACCACCAATAATGGTCGGGCAATCAGCAAATCGCCGATCATGGCGTAGGCCGGGGGATTCTGGATGGCATAACGAGGATCGCCGCTGCCGCCTTCCGTGGCCTGAACGGCCAGACTGGAACACAGCAACAGCGTCACCAAGAGAACTTGCAGGCATTTCATGGCACGATCCTTCGGGCTGAACAGTGAGACAACTCACTATAGACCGTAGGACTTTTTCAGCTTTTTGCCTCAGCTCTGGCAGCGCGGGCAGAACACACTGGCGCGCTGCCCCAGCTTCACTTCGCGCAGCCCGGTGCCGCAGACCTTGCAGTGTTCGCCACCACGGCCATAGACGAACAGCTCTTGCTGGAAATAGCCCGGCTGCCCGTCGCCACCGATGAAATCACGCAACGTGGTACCGCCGCGCTCAATGGCAGCGGCAAGGATGCGTTTGATCTCGATGGCCAGCTTCAGATAACGCGCACGGGAGATGCCACCGGCCTCGCGACGTGGATCAATCCCGGCAGCGAACAGCGCTTCGGTCGCGTAGATGTTGCCAACGCCAACTACCACCGCGTTGTCCATGATGAACGGCTTCACCGCCATCGACCGCCCGCGCGACAGCTGGAATAAACGTTCGCCATCGAACAGATCGGTCAATGGCTCCGGCCCGAGACGAATCAGCAATTCGTGATTGAGCGGATCGGTACTCCACAACATCGCACCGAAACGTCGCGGGTCGGTGTAGCGCAGCGCCAGCCCCGATTCCAGTTCGATATCGACGTGTTCATGCTTCAACGCCGGCAGCCCGACCTCGACCAGACGCAAATTGCCCGACATGCCCAAATGGCTGATCAGCGTGCCGACTTCGGCATTGATCAACAGGTACTTGGCGCGTCGTTCGACCAGCACGATGCGCTGCCCGGACAGACGCACATCGAGGTCTTCGGGGATCGGCCAGCGCAAGCGCCGATCACGCACGATCACCCGGCTGACCCGCTGGCCTTCCAGATGCGGGGCAATGCCGCGGCGGGTGGTTTCGACTTCCGGCAATTCAGGCATGGTGTTCTCGAATCAATGCGCGCCGAGGTCGCGGATCGTTTGTTTGAGGGTTTCGAAGTCGTAATCCGACAGCCCTACGTAATCGAGTACCAGTGGCCCGACAGCGTTCCATTCGAAATCTTCGGTCTGATTGCCCAGCACTCGATAGGACGCGCAAATGTGCTCGGCCATCTTCAGGATCGCCAGCAGGTTTTTCAGCTGACTGTTGCGCGATGATTCATCGCTGAAAATCGCCAACGCATTGTGGTGATTGGCAATCGCGGCGCTGACGTGTTCAGGCAGACGCCAGGATTTGGCGGTGTAGTAACCGACTACCGCATGGTTGGTATTGAACTCGCTGTTTTCAGTGTCGACCACGCGACATTCAGCACTGGCATTGGCGTAAGCCTTTTCCAGCACCGACATGTAATTGGGGAAACGCTGCAACATCAACGGCACGCCGCAATCGTGGAACAGGCCCAAGGCATAAGCTTCGTCACCGGCCTGAGTACCGATGCGCTTGGCCAGGGTCAGGCAAGTCATCGCCACGTCCTGGGCCGTGTCCCAGAACCGGTTGAGGGTGACGATAGTGTCGTCGTTCATCTCGCCCTTGATCGACTGCGCATTGATCAGGTTGATGATCGAACGGCTGCCCAACAGGTTCACCGCACGCTGGATCGAGGTGATCTTGTTGCTCAAGCCGTAGTAGGGCGAGTTGACGATTTTCAGCAGCGAGCCGGACAAGCCAGGATCCTGGGCGATCAGCTTGGCGATCACCTCCAGGTCCGGGTCGGGCATGTACTGCTCCATTTGCAGATCCACCATGATCTGCGGTTGCGCGGGCACACTGATGCCTTGCAGCGATTGTTGAATCTGTTCGGTGGTCAGCTCTTGGGACATAAGTACACACTCTGGGACAGGCGGCGATTCTAACCCCGGAAACTGCAGGGCGACACACCGATGGGCATATCGGAGGAACTTTCATTCAAGCTCAGGCTTCGGATTTCGTAAGGCGCAATGGCCAGTTTCTGTCCGTTGAGCCAGCAAATTCCCGCAGACTCAGGAGCTTATCGATGGCCACCTCACTTAATGGCAAGCGCGTCGCTTTTTTGGTAACCGATGGTTTCGAACAGGTTGAATTGACAGGTCCCAAGCAGGCGCTGGAGCAGGCTGGCGCGCAGGTCGACATCCTCTCGGCCGAGGCCGGCAAGGTCAAAGGCTGGAACCACGACAAACCGGCCGACGACTTCAAGGTCGACCAGACTTTCCAGGCCGCCAGCATTGAACAGTACGACGCTGTGGTGCTGCCGGGCGGCGTGCAGAACTCCGATACCATTCGCATCGACCAGGATGCCCAGCATCTGGTCAAGACCGGCGCGTCTGCCGGCAAGCCGATTGCAGTGATCTGCCATGGCAGTTGGCTGCTGATCTCGTCAGGGCTGGTCAACGGCAAGACCATGACCAGCTATAAAACCGTCAAGGATGATCTGGTGAACGCCGGCGCGCACTGGGTGGATAAGGAAGTGGTCAAGGATGGCAACCTGATCAGCAGCCGGCAGCCGGATGATATTCCGGCGTTCAGCAAAGCGCTGATCGATACACTGTCTGCCTAGCTTTCAAGGCTGTCTTCGCGAGCAAGCCCGCTCCCACATGGGAATGCATTTCAAATGTGGGAGCGGGCTTGCTCGCGAAGAGGCCATCAGCGTTTCATCGCACGCCAAACCCGACACCACACTCAACACGCTATACTCCCGCTCTTTTTTCCGGAGCGACGTCATGTCCCTGCCAAGCCTGCGCCTCAAAGCCAATGCCGACCGTCGCCTGCGCAACGGCCACTTGTGGGTCTACAGCAACGAAATCGATGTAGCCGCCACCCCGTTGCACGGCTTCAAGGCCGGCGATCAGGCGATTCTCGAAGCCGCCGGCGGCAAGACCCTGGGCATCGTGGCGATGAGCCCGAACAACCTGATCTGCGCCCGTCTGGTGTCGCGCGACATCAAACTGCCGCTGGACAAATCCCTGCTCGTGCATCGCCTCAACGTCGCCTTGTCGCTGCGCGAGCGTCTGTTCGACAAGCCGTTCTATCGCCTGGTTTACGGTGATTCCGACCTGTTGCCAGGCCTGGTTGTCGACCGTTTCGGTGACATCCTCGTCGTGCAGATCGCTTCCGCGACCATGGAAGCGCACAAGGATGACGTCATCGCAGCACTGACCCAAGTGCTCAAGCCAAGCGGTATTCTGTTCAAGAACGACTCCGCCGCGCGTGACGCCGAAGGCCTCAACCGCTACGTCGAAACCGTGTTCGGCCTGGTGCCGGAGTGGGTTGCGCTGGAAGAGAACGGGGTGAAGTTCGAAGCACCGGTCATCCAGGGCCAGAAAACCGGCTGGTTCTACGACCACCGCATGAACCGCGCACGCCTGGCGCCTTACGCCAAAGGCAAACGCGTCCTCGACCTCTATAGCTACATCGGTGGCTGGGGTGTGCAGGCAGCGGCATTCGGCGCCAGCGAAGTGTTCTGCGTCGACGCTTCGGCCTTCGCCCTCGACGGCGTCGAGCGTAACGCGGCACTGAACGGTTTCGCCGACAAGATGACCTGCATCGAAGGTGACGTTTTCGAAGCCTTGAAAGAGCTGAAAGCCAGCGAAGAGCGCTTCGACGTGATCGTTGCCGATCCTCCGGCGTTCATCAAACGCAAGAAGGACATGAAAAACGGCGAAGGCGCCTACCGTCGCCTGAACGAGCAAGCCATGCGCCTGCTCAACAAGGACGGCATTCTGGTCAGCGCTTCGTGCTCGATGCACCTGCCGGAAGATGACCTGCAGAACATCCTGCTGACCAGCGCCCGTCACCTGGATCGCAACATCCAGATGCTCGAGCGCGGCGGTCAGGGCCCGGATCACCCGGTGCACCCGGCCATCGCCGAAACCCGCTATATCAAGAGCATCACCTGCCGTCTGCTGCCTAATAGCTGATCGGCCTGAAAGCGCGGAGCCCACGGGCTCCGCGCTTGCTTTCAGGCGGTGCAATGCCGTCGACAATACCCTTCAGACTTTCAACTCCTACAAATAACTTCCTGTGACCTTGCAGGAAATTTCCGCGCATCTTAAATCCTGCGATATATAACTTACACAGTTTGCGTCTTGACGCGATGACTCCGACAACATTACTGGATTTTTCCTACTTAACATTCGCTTGCCAATAATCAATTACAAACTATGATTAAGTTGTCACCACGAGGTGGCATCAATCTTGATGAACAAGGAGTTCACACTATGAAAGCAATTACTCTGGAAACCAACAAAATCGCAAACCTGGCTTTTCTGGTTGCACCTAAAGTCCGATAAGTAAGTCAGGACGCCGGGGAGTGCCGGCCCCCCAGCGTCCTTCCGACATTATTCCAGAGCGAAGCGTTGATCATGCACATCAATCCGTACCTATTCATATTGCCGCGCACACCCGGACTGATAGTCTGGAACTACAAAGACCACGTCCAACACGAACTTGATCTTGGTTATGCAACTCGCCTTGCCAAACTTATATCAAACCCGAACGCATTTGATAATTGCAACATAATAGACACGCAACTTCTGAACGCAGGAATACTGACCACTTCAAAAATAGACAGCCCAACATGGGGATGGGATGAACTGTCGAAGATTTACCATATCGGTACGCAAAACATCCCCTGCGAACACCCCCCACAGAATATCCAGGAGTGGTCCAGTCAATACCTGAGCCATTGCAACGAAGTACTGAGCAAACCCTGCCCCGAAGATGAACGCCCTATGCTGGCCGCCGATCAACGCATCGCGTTGCCCGCTCCCGGCGTGCTGACCGATACCCGACTCGGCAGCGTACTGTTGCAGCGTAAAACCTGCCGATCCTATACCGGTGAAGCGATCACCCTGAATGACCTCGCCACCCTGCTCTACCTTTCCCTGGGCTTTCTGCACGAACGTGAACATGACCGCGACGACAACATTGCCGCCGGGCTCGATGCACGTCGCAGCAGTCCTTCGGGCGGAGGCCTGAATGCCTGTGAGGGTTTTGTCCTGGCACAGAATGTCAGCGGTCTTGAGCCCGGCATCTACGCCTATCACCCGGCTGAACACTGCCTGAGCCTGATCAACCCGCTGCCTGAAGCGGCGCTGGGTCATCTGCTCGGCGGTCAGCATTTCATCAACAACCTGCCGCTGGGACTGTTCATCACCGCACGATTCGACAAGCTCTGGTGGAAATACGAACACTCGCGCGCCTACCGCATGGCGTTCGTCGAAGCGGGTCACCTCTCGCAGTCGTTTCAATTGGTTGCCACTGCACTGGGTCTTGGTACCTGGCTGACGGGCGCCTTTGCTGATGAGCAGGTCGAGACACTGCTGAAGATTGCAGGCAGCGCGGAACAACCGCTGTTCTTCGTCGGCTGCGGCGCCAGTGATGGTCAGGCCATGTGTGAGGAAATTCAGGCTCTGTTGCAGGAGGCCAGCACATGAGTGCGCTGACGTGCGCTCCAATGGAGGCACCTGCTGCCTGGGCACTGCGCTTCACCCTTGGCGACTGGAACAACCGTGCCTCGGTACGCACCAGCCAGCACGACTTCCTGTTGCCGGAAGACGTTGAACAACAACTGGAGACCCGCCACTGGTTTCCGCCGGCATTTCTGCCATACCTGGCGCATCCGGCCATTCAGGCTGCGGGCGCCGCTGTCCGGCACCGGTTGGCAGCCAACCATCTGGTGCACTTTCTCGACTACACCACGCTGCTCGAACACCGCATCGTCAACCGCGCCGTCGAAACCATCATCCACGGTGAGTTGCCGGCCTACATTCCCGCGCGGATGAAAAATGCTGCCCTGCAGCTATATACCGATGAGGGCTACCACGCACTGTTCTCCAACCGACTCGCCGAACAGATAGCCAGCCGGTATGCCATCGTCGATCGCCCGGTGATGCCGCTGCGCATCAGCCGATTGAATTCCCTGATCGCCCGCACACCTCAAGGCAACCGCCCGCTGGCCTGGTTTCTGCTTGGCTTCGTCTCGGAAACCATCATTGCGCGGGAGCTGCTGGATGCCTGTCGTGACAGCCTGGTCTCCAGCGTGAGTGACATGTTGCGCGACCATCTCGCCGACGAGGCGCGCCACAGCCGCTACTTCGCCGAAGTGTTCCATTACTTGTGGCTGACGCTGAACAGCCGTCAACGCACCTTCAGCGCCAAGCTGCTACTGGAGGTCATCGGCCTGTTCTTCGAAGTCGACCCACGCTGGTTGCAACAAAGCCTGCGCGGCGCCGGTATCGCCGAAAGCACTATCAAGGAAATAGTCGACGGTCTGGCCGATGCACAAGCCAGCCGGCAACGCGCCAAAACGGGGGCGACGGCAACACTCGACGCACTGAAAAACGCCGGATTCTTTGCACTTCCCGACAACCAGAAACTTTTCGCCAAGGCAGGACTGATCGATGGATGAAGGAAAATCTGCGGCAAGCGTCCGCCAACAACGCGCTGCCGTAAGTCTGCTGATGGCGATGGTGCTGCTGGGGGTTTTTCCGCTGGATGTTTTGCTGCCTTCCTTTCCAGCCCTGGCCGAACATTTCGGCAATACGCCAACGGACATCGCACTGTCGATCAGTCTGTTCGCCATGGGCATCGCCTTTGCGCAGTTGCTGATCGGGCCGTTATCGGACGTGATCGGGCGTAAGGGCCTGCTGCTTGCCGGCATGATGATCTCGATGCTCGGCGCCCTCGGTTGCGTACTCACCGCTGATTACACGCTGTTCCTGATCTTCCGGGTCATGCAGGCATTGGGCTGTGGCTGCTTCGTACTGTCTCAGGCGCTGGTCCAGGATCTGTTCGAAGGTGAACAGCGTGATCGCCTGCGTATCCTGATGGTGACCGCCACGGGAGTTTTCATTTCGCTGTCACCTTTAGCCGGCACCTTCCTGCAAGCCACCCTTGGCTGGCGCGGCAGCTTCTGGGTGTTCATCGCCCTGGCAGGCGTGGTGCTGATCAAGGCCTGGCTATTTCTGGACGGCAGTCGCCCGATCCACAATGGCCCACGTCCGGGCTTCGTTCAGTCCTATCGACGGGTATTGGGGGATGTCGAGTTCGTCAGCTATTGGCTCATATCGGCGTTCGCTTTCGCCTGCCATTTCTCGTTCATCGTGATCTCGCCACTGATCTTCATGGATCGCCTGCAACTCGCGCCCTATGACTTTTCGCTGATCCTGCTGATCTACGGCGCCGCCTATATCGTTGGCGGCATAGTTGCCACGGTCCTGAGCCGAAGGATTTCGCCCGGTAAGCAAATCACTGTGGGCCTGAGCCTGATTCTGCTGTCGGGACTGGCGATGCTTTATCTGTCGTCGAACTTTGCGCTGGCGCCTGCCACCGTACTGATCCCGATGCTGATCTGTACCGCCGGCACCACCATTGCGCGCCCGGCCGCCACTTCTGGCGCCATGCGTCTGTTCCCGGAAATCGCCGGGACCTCGGCTTCGGCGGGCAGCACGATCATCTTTATCTGTGGCGGATTGATCAGCGCGTTGATCAGCCTGAGTCCGGCCAACCTGCAATCGACGCTGGGTTACAGTTTTGTTCTGTTGAGCAGCGTTGCGCTGGCACTCAACAGCTGGATTCGGCGGCGTGCCACGATCCCCGGCGCCGAGGCCATGACCCAACCCGGCAGCGAATAAACCTGCCGGTCGTCATCCCGCACGCTTCGTTGGCACTGCAACAACGCTTTGCGCCATTCCCTCCAGACGCCAGCGGTGTAGAATCGGCTGATTCATCGCCATTCATCCCCCGGCGGGTTTATGAGCTCGGGCTGAGACCAGCGGCGATCCCGCAACGTCATCGGCAACTTCCGGACACCCGGTCATTTTCTGAGTGTTCCAGACGTCAATAGAAGCTCACTCCCCTTTTGCACCTGATTAGTAAGTGATTAGCCGCCCGGAGTGCTCCATGCCAGATTATCGTTCGAAAACATCCACCCACGGCCGCAACATGGCCGGCGCCCGCGCATTGTGGCGCGCCACCGGGATGAAAGATGACGACTTCAAAAAGCCGATCATCGCCATTGCCAACTCGTTCACCCAGTTCGTACCGGGCCACGTGCACCTTAAAGACCTGGGCCAACTGGTCGCCCGTGAAATCGAACGCGCCGGCGGTGTAGCGAAAGAATTCAACACCATCGCCGTGGATGACGGCATCGCCATGGGTCACGACGGCATGCTCTATTCGCTGCCGAGCCGCGAGATCATCGCCGACTCCGTCGAGTACATGGTCAACGCCCACTGCGCCGACGCCATCGTCTGCATCTCCAACTGCGACAAGATCACCCCGGGCATGTTGATGGCTGCCTTGCGCCTGAACATTCCGGTGATCTTCGTTTCCGGCGGCCCGATGGAAGCCGGCAAGACCAAACTCGCCTCCCACGGCCTCGACCTCGTCGACGCCATGGTGATCGCCGCCGACGAAAGCGCTTCTGACGAGAAAGTCGCCGAGTACGAGCGTAGCGCCTGCCCGACCTGTGGTTCGTGCTCCGGCATGTTCACCGCCAACTCGATGAACTGCTTGACCGAAGCACTGGGTCTGGCATTGCCGGGCAACGGTTCGACCCTCGCCACCCACAGTGATCGCGAGCAATTGTTCCTGCAGGCCGGCCGCACCATCGTCGAGCTGTGCAAGCGTTACTACGGCGAGAACGACGAGTCGGTATTGCCGCGCAACATCGCCAACTTCAAGGCGTTCGAGAACGCGATGATGCTCGACATCGCCATGGGCGGTTCGACCAACACCATCCTGCACTTGCTCGCGGCCGCCCAGGAAGCCGAAATCGATTTCGACCTGCGCGACATCGACCGCCTCTCGCGCACCGTTCCACAGTTGTGCAAGGTCGCGCCGAACATCCAGAAGTACCACATGGAAGACGTGCACCGCGCCGGCGGCATCTTCAGCATCCTCGGTTCGCTGGCCCGCGGCGGTCTGCTGCACACCGACCTGCCGACCGTGCACAGCCGCAGCATGGAAGAAGCCATCGCCAAATGGGACATCACCCAGACCGACGATGAAGCTGTGCATCACTTCTTCAAGGCCGGTCCTGCCGGTATCCCGACGCAGACCGCGTTCAGCCAGTCGACTCGTTGGGAAACCCTCGATGACGACCGTGAGAACGGTTGCATCCGCAGCTTTGAACACGCCTATTCGCAAGAAGGTGGCCTGGCCGTGCTGTACGGCAACATCGCCCTCGACGGCTGTGTGGTGAAAACCGCCGGCGTCGACGAGTCGATCCACGTCTTCGAAGGCAACGCGAAGATCTTCGAAAGCCAGGACAGCGCCGTACGCGGCATCCTCGCCGACGAAGTGAAGGCTGGCGACATCGTCATCATTCGCTACGAAGGCCCGAAAGGCGGCCCGGGCATGCAGGAAATGCTCTACCCGACCTCGTACCTGAAATCCAAAGGTCTGGGTAAAGCCTGCGCCTTGCTCACCGACGGGCGTTTCTCCGGCGGTACGTCGGGCCTGTCCATCGGTCACGCTTCGCCAGAGGCAGCAGCCGGTGGCGCGATCGGTCTGGTGCAGGATGGCGATAAAGTACTGATCGACATTCCGAACCGCTCGATCAACCTGTTGGTCAGCGATGAAGAACTGGCGGCACGCCGCGCCGAGCAGGACAAGAAAGGCTGGAAACCGGTCGAGATCCGTCCACGCAAAGTGACCACCGCCCTCAAGGCCTACGCCCTGCTGGCGACCAGCGCCGACAAAGGTGCGGTGCGTAACAAAGCGATGCTTGACGGGCTGTAAGTCTTAGCTGTCGAAAAAAAATGCCCCGCCAAGTGCGGGGCTGATCGTTCCCACGCTCTGCGTGGGAATGTCTCAAGGGACGCTCCGCGTCCAGTGACGCGGAGCGTCACGGGCTGCATTCCCACGCAGAGCGTGGGAACGATTAACCCGATCCCTTCCGGGGGTTACTGAATTTCTTCTGGTTTGACGATCACCCAGTTCTTGTCCGCAGTCACCGGTAACCCTTCTTTTGCCTGCGCCGCCGCATGCTTGGCCATCATGCCGTTCAACTGCGTCATGTACTTGTCCTTGCGGTTGATCCACAAGTGAATCCCGCCCTTGGCCACGTCTACATCGTGGAACAGCATGTAACCGTCGCTGGTCGGAGTATCGCCACCGACCAATACCGGTTTTTTCCATTCGTCGATGTAAGTCAGGATCGCTGCGTGTTTGCCGGCCATCCAGGTCGCTGGCGTCCACAGATATGGCGTCAGTTCCAGGCCAAGGTTGGCCTTCTCGTCATATTTGCCTGCCGTGATCTGTTTGCGCGCGGTGGTCAATTCGTTGGTCTCGCGGTTTTTCAGCAGCGTGGTCACGCCGATGACGTTCTGCGGTTTGACGTTGTAGCCATACTTCGGATCCGCCGCGACCATGCGCACCAGTTCTTCCGAGGCAGCGGTCATCACGTAGACCTCGATGCCGTTCTCCATCAGCTTGTTGTACAGCTCAACCTGGCCGGTGAAGATTTTCGGTGGCTGAACGTCGAGGTTCTTCACCACATCGCCTTCGTAGTATGTGGCCGGCACCGGTTTGCCCGAGGCCATCAGTTCATCAACGTAGCCTTTGAGTTCCTTGAGGGTAAAACCCGAGAACACCTGCGCCACCCACGGGTAGCAGACCATGTCGTCGACTTCGCAGAGACGGTAGTAGTAACTGAACAGGCTTTCCTTGTGGTCGGCAGTGTCCTTGAACGGCATCAGTTTCAGGGAGGGATCGAGTTTGTCGCGGGTGATCAGGCCCTTGTTTTCCATGAACGGCAGCAAGGACTCTTCGAGGTCGTAACGGTAACTGGTGTTGTCCATGTCGAACACCGCGTAGTTACCCTTGTTGGCGTTGGCCGCGATCATTGCGTCCAGCGCCTTGGCCTGATCCGCCGGCCAGTGTTTCAGGTCGGTGGCGAAAGCCTGAGTAGCCAGGCCCATCCCCACAGCCAGTGCGACAGCCAGAAATTTCGGTGCGAACTTCATCGACGTTTTCTCCCTGATGTAAAAGCATCGACGCTAACAAATGTGTGTGACAGTCCTCGTCTGTCAGCGACCGCTGATGCCGCTATTTGCGCCAGATGCATTACCGAGAACGACACGCGCTTATTCCAAAAACGACGGACAACCTGCAATTTCGGTATTAAATCATTGGAAATCAAACTGTTAGGCTTGCCGGTTCGCAGCAGCCCCGGAAGGCTGTTGGCACAGTCTTTCCTGGAGTTCTCATGAACCTACCGTTGATTCTCAACCTGCTGGTGTTCCTCGCCTTGCTCTTCGGTCTGGCACAAACCCGCCACACCACGTGGAGCCTGGCGAAAAAAGTCCTGCTGGCACTCGCGCTGGGCGTAGCGTTCGGCGTGGCCCTGCACACCGTTTACGGTGCCGGTAACCCGGTGCTGAAAGCGTCGATCGGCTGGTTCGATCTGGTCGGTAACGGCTACGTGCAGTTGCTGCAAATGATCGTCATCCCGCTGGTGTTCGCCTCGATCCTCAGCGCCGTGGCACGTCTGCACAACGCGTCGTCGCTGGGCAAGATCAGCTTCCTGACCATCGGCACGCTGCTGTTCACCACCGCAATTGCGGCACTGATCGGCATCGGCCTGACCAACCTGTTCGGCCTCACCGCTGAAGGTCTGGTCGCCGGCACCCAGGAAATGGCCCGTCTGCAAACCATTCAGACCGACTACGCCGGCAAAGTCGCCGACCTGAATGTGCCGCAACTGCTGCTGTCGTTCATCCCGCAAAACCCGTTCGCCGATCTGGCGCGGGCCAAGCCAACGTCGATCATCAGCGTGGTGATCTTCGCTGCATTCCTCGGGGTTGCCGCACTGCAACTGCTCAAGGATGACGTCGAAAAAGGTCAGAAAGTGATCAACGCCATCGACACCCTGCAAGCCTGGGTGATGCGTCTGGTGCGTCTGGTGATGAAGCTGACCCCGTACGGTGTGCTGGCGCTGATGACCAAAGTGGTCGCCGGTTCCAACCTGCAAGACATCATCAAGCTCGGCAGTTTCGTTGTGGTGTCGTACCTCGGTCTCGGCCTGATGTTCGTCGTGCACGGTTTGCTGGTGTCGGCGGCCGGGATCAACCCGCTGCGTTTCTTCCGCAAGATCTGGCCGGTGCTGACGTTCGCGTTCACCAGCCGTTCGAGCGCGGCGAGCATTCCGCTGAGCATTGAAGCGCAGACCCGGCGTCTGGGGATCCCGCAATCGGTGGCGAGTTTTGCGGCGTCGTTCGGTGCGACCATCGGCCAGAACGGCTGCGCAGGTCTGTACCCGGCGATGTTGGCGGTGATGGTTGCGCCAACCGTAGGCATCAACCCGCTGGATCCTTTGTGGATCGCGACGCTGGTGGCGATTGTGACGTTGAGTTCGGCCGGTGTGGCCGGTGTCGGTGGCGGCGCGACGTTCGCGGCGCTGATCGTGCTGCCGGCGATGGGCTTGCCGGTGTCACTGGTGGCGTTGCTGATTTCGGTAGAGCCGCTGATTGATATGGGTCGCACGGCGTTGAACGTGAGCGGTTCGATTACCGCTGGTGCGATTACCAGTCAGGTGATGCAGCAGACCGATAAAGCACTGCTGGATGCCGATGAGCATGCAGAGTTGGCGCAGGCTTAAGTGCAACACATACTTGTGGCGAGGGGATTTATCCCCGTTGGGTTGCGTAGCGACCCCATTATTTTGGGGCTGCTGCGCAACCCAACGGGGATAAACCCCCTCGCCACAATTTAGGCTTTTTCCCAGACTTCGAAGTTGTACGCGGGTTTATCGCCCTCAGCTGGATTCGGTACATTCGACACCAGCTTCCACTGGTTCAAATCAAACTCCGGAAACCACGCATCCCCTTCCGGGTTCAGCGCCACTCGGGTCAGATACAGACGATCCGCCTGCGCCAGCCCTTGCGCATACAACTGCGCGCCACCAATCAGCATCAGCTCATCGACGCCCTGCGCCTTCGCCCATTCCTCGGCGCGAACCACGGCAGCTTCCAGCGACGGATAAACTTCCGCACCTTCCAACACCAGATCGGCCTGACGGCTGACCACGATGTTCAAGCGCCCCGGCAATGGCCGACCGAGCGAATCCCAGGTCTTGCGACCCATGATGATCGGCTTGCCCAAGGTCGTGGCCTTGAAGTATTTGAAGTCCCCCGGCAGGTGCCAGGGCATGCTGTTGTCGACGCCGATCACGCGGTTTTCACCGAGGGCTGCGATCAGGCTGAGGGGGAGTGATTTAGTCATGCCGGCGAGGATACCAGAGCCGCGCTTACCCCGATAAGCGCCACAGCGGTTATGCTCATTGCTCAATCGAGCAACGGAATGGCGCGTGACTGAACTGACTCCACTGCAAAACCTCTGGCTCACCGAGACCGTGCGCCTGCGCGAAGAACACGCAGGCCCGCTTGATGATCTGGAAGCCAATCGACTGGCGCGCGCGGCTGGCGGCGATCTGCCGGGTCGCATTCAGCGCCGGGCACTATGGCTGGCTGAACGTGACGGGCTGACCCATGCCCTGAAACACTGGCTGCAAGGCGCGCGACTGGCGCTGGTGCTGCTGATGATATTCGCGGTGCTGAGCGGCGCCGGTCTGGCCTTCGCTGCACTCGGGCAAACGCCAGTCAATGTGTTCTGGGCCTTGGGCAGCCTGCTCGGGCTGAACCTGATTCTGTTGTTGAGCTGGTTGCTGGGATTGATCTTTGCCGGCGAACACGGCGCCACACTCGGACGATTGTGGTTATGGCTCAGCGAAAAAATGGCCCGCGATGCCAAAGCCGCGCAACTGGCACCTGCCCTGCTGCTGATGCTGCAACGCAAGAAACTCAATCGCTGGGCGCTCGGCACACTGGTCAACGGCTTGTGGTTGCTGGCGATGCTCAGCGCACTGATTCTGCTGCTGACGCTGATGGCGACCCGGCGCTACGGCTTCGTCTGGGAAACCACGATTCTCAGCGCCGACACCTTTATCCACGTCACTCATGCGCTCGGCTATCTGCCGTCGCTGCTCGGTTTCAACGTACCGACGGTGGAGATGATCCGCGCCAGCGGCGACGCTGCGCTCGACATCGAAAGCGCTCGCCAGGCCTGGGCGACCTGGCTGGTCGGCGTGTTGATGGTGTATGGCGTGCTGCCGCGCTTGCTGCTGACGTTGTTGTGTTTCTGGCGCTGGAACAGCGGTAAAACCGCGCTGCGTCTGGACCTGAATCTACCCGGCTACGCGCAATTGCGCGAACGTCTGATGCCGACCAGCGAACGCCTCGGCGTCAACGATCCTGCGCCTGCGCAACTGCATCGCGTCGAAAGCAGCGTCGGCGAACTCGCCAGCGAAGGCGCGTTACTGGTCGCCATCGAACTCGATGAACAGCGTCCATGGCCACCCGCGTTGCCGGAGAACGTCAGCAACGCCGGTATCCTCGACAGCCGCGAATCACGTCACAAGCTCCTCGAACAATTGAGCCGTTTCCCGCCGGCACGTCTGGCGATTGCCTGCGATCCACGGCGTTCACCGGATCGCGGCAGCCTCGCTTTGATCGCCGAACTGGCGCGCAGTGCGGGAGAAACCCGCGTCTGGCTGCTGCAAGCGCCGCCCGGCGAAGCACTGGATGCCGAACGCCTCGGCGACTGGCACGTCGCGCTGCAACAGCTTGATCTGAAGTTTGCCGATTGCGCGCCGTTGAACTGGCTGGAGACGGGTCATGACTGATGCCTGGAAAGCGCCGCTGAAACTCGCGGTGGTCGGCCACACCAACGTCGGCAAGACTTCGCTGCTGCGCACGCTGACCCGCGACGTCGGTTTCGGCGAAGTCTCTCATCGCCCGAGCACCACACGGCATGTCGAAGGCGCGCGGTTGTCGGTGGACGGCGAGCCATTGCTCGACCTCTATGACACGCCGGGATTGGAAGACGCCATCGCGCTGCTCGACTTTCTCGAACGCCTGGAACGCCCCGGCGAACGCCTCGATGGCCCGGCCAGACTGGCAAGATTTCTCGACGGCAGCGAGGCGCGCCAGCGTTTCGAGCAGGAAGCCAAAGTGCTGCGGCAACTGCTCGCTTCCGACGCCGGTTTGTATGTGATCGATGCGCGCGAACCGGTGCTGGCCAAGTATCGTGATGAGCTGGAAGTGCTCGCCAGTTGCGGCAAACCGCTGCTGCCGGTGCTGAATTTTGTCAGCAGTGCCAACCATCGCGAGCCGGATTGGCGTGAGGCGTTGGCGCGGCTCGGGCTGCATGCGCTGGTGCGTTTCGACAGTGTGGCGCCGCCCGAGGATGGCGAACGACGGCTGTATGAAAGTCTCGCGCTGCTGCTGGAAAACGCCCGGCCGCAACTGGAGCGATTGATTGCCGATCAGCAGGCTCAGCGCCTTGCGCGGCAGCAAAGTGCGGCGCGGTTGATTGCTGAATTATTGATCGACTGTGCGGCGTGTCGGCGCAGTGTGGTCAGTGAAGCTGTGCAGGAACAGCAGGCCATCAGCGAATTGCGCAAGGCTGTCCGTCAGCGTGAGCAGAAGTGTGTTGAGGCGCTGCTCAAGCTGTATGCGTTTCGTCCGCAGGATGCGGCGGCGAGTGATTTGCCGTTGCTCGATGGGCGTTGGGGTGATGACCTGTTCAACCCGGAAACGTTGAAGCAACTCGGTGTACGCGTGGGCGGCGGAATTGCTGCCGGTGCGGCGGCGGGGGCTGGTGTGGATTTGCTGGTCGGCGGGATCACCCTTGGCGCGGCGGCATTGGCCGGCGCGATTGCCGGTGGCGCGCTGCAAACGGCGCGCAGTTATGGCAGTCGGTTGCTCGGCAAGATCAAAGGGCAGCGTGAGCTGACGGTGGATGATGGGGTGTTGCGGCTGTTGGCGTTGCGCCAGCGACAGTTGGTGTTGGCGCTGGATCAGCGCGGGCATGCGGCGATGGACAGCATTCAGGTGGCGACACCGCAGGATAAGACCTGGCGCGAGGGCAAATTGCCGGAGGCGCTGAACAAGGCGCGGGCGCATCCGCAGTGGTCGTCGTTGAATCCGCAGGCGAAGTTGAATCAGGCGGAAAGGCAGGAGCAGGTTGAGGTGTTGGTGGGGAAGGTGCTTGAGCTGTAGATCGAACCCCCTCACCCCAGCCCTCTCCCCCAAGGGGTAGAGGGGGAAGGGAGCAGATCTTCTGGCTTTTCAAAACCTGAGTTCGACTGGATATTTCAGGTCGATGTATCACCTGAGATCAACTCCGTAGGCCCCCTCTCCCTCCGGGAGAGGGCTGGGGTGAGGGTTGCAATTATCTGGCCGACAACAAAACCTCAGCCTTACGCTTCAGCACAGCCAAATCAATCACCGGCACCGCCATCTCCTTGGCCAACTCATCCCACTGGCGCATCCGCAGACTGACGGCACACAACGGATCCCGCTCAAACACATCCGCCTCCGCCTCGGTCATCACCCCGCCCTGATACGCCAGCGTCCGCCGACTCGCCTCACTCAATCGTTCGTAGTAACCCGGCTCACGCAACGTCAGATACCGCTTGGCCTGCACGTGATATTCCACCAGCCGCGCCATGCGTTCGCTGAATCCCGCCTCACGCAAATAATCCGCGCCGAGGCGTTCATGGCTGACCACGCCATAACCGCCCATGTTCTCTGCGCCTTCGGCACACAAATGACCGATGTCATGAAAGAACGCCGCCAACACCACTTCATCATCAAAGCCTTCGGCTATCGCCAGTTCGGCGGCCTGGGACATGTGCTCGATCTGCGACACTGGCTCGCCGATGTAATCGCTGGTGCCGAAGCGTTCATACAACCCGAACACGCGGGCAAGCACTTGCTCGTGACCTGTCATCAAACTTCCCCCAGTAATTGCGCAATGTTGCGCTCGGCCATCGCCGGGCCAACGCTCATGCCCACGCCGGTGTGCATTAGCGCCACGCTCAGGCCCGCTGCCGGACGCAGCAACGAAAACGGCCCCGGCCCCCGAGAACCATAGACGCCCTGCCAGCGCTCGACCACTTGCACCTTGCAGCCCAGGGTCTGCTCGGCCAGTTCGAGCATCCAGTTGTCCACTTGCTCGGCGTTGAACGGTGAAGGGTCGCTGCCGTAGTGGTGCGAGTCGCCGATGATCAGTTCGCCATAAGGCGTCGGGCTGATCAGCAGGTGAATGCCGTTGTCGTGCAGGTGCGGTTGTTCGCGGAGGATCTGCGCATGCACCGCCGCCGCTTCCGGCAGATCGGCGAAGGCGCCGTAGTGCACGCAACTGAGGCCGGTGAGCAAGGCGTGTTGCAGATTCAGATCGATCTGCGGTTTGCCGCGGAGCATTTGCAGGCGGCAGATTTGCGGGTCGAGGGCAGCAATTGGCTCGGCCAGCAACGTCTGATAATCGTGACCGGAGCAGACGATGATCTGTTTGCCGGTAAAACTGCCTACGGTGCTGTGCAAGCGACCGGGCTCGACGTCGCGCACCAGTGTGGAGAAGTGAAACTCGACGCCGAGGTCGCGGCGCAGATAGTCGATCAGCGCCGGGATCGCTTCACGCGAGTACAGCTGTTGATCGTCGAGGCCATGGAGAGCAGCGCGGTGGTGGCTGAACTGGCCGTTATACAGATCGTGCAATGCAGCGCCGCGCAGCAGTTCGACGTTGTAGCCGTGTTCAACCGCACGACCGGCGCAGAAGGTTTCGAGCAGATGTTCTTCGGCTTCGGTTCTGGCGAAAAGATAAGAGCCGTTGCGCTTGATTTGCAGGCCGGCGAGTTGCGCCCAGTCGCCCCAGATCTCGCGGCTGGTTTTGGCCAGTTCGAGCATTGGGCCGGGTGGTTGGCCGGTGACCAGGGCCTGGCCGAAGTTGCGCACCGAAGCGCCGAGGGGTGTGGCGGTGCGTTCGAAAACGGCGACCTTGAGGCCGCGTTTAGCGGCGGCGTAGGCGTGGGACAGGCCGAGAATGCCGGCGCCTACGATCAACAGGTCTTTGTGTTGTGTCATCTGGATCATGTCCTGAATGAAAGACCGCAATCGCGAGCAGGCTCACTCCTACAGTTGGAATGCGTTCCCCTGTAGGAGTGAGCCTGCTCGCGATGAGGCCCGGTCAGACTACGAAGATTTACTTGGCGGCGACTTTTTCGGATTTGCCGTCATAGCGTTTGCGCCATTTGGTGAGGATTTCGTCGCGATTCTTCGACGCCCAGGCAAAGTCGTTCTTGATCAGACGCTGCTCATAATCCGCCGGCAATTCGGTCTGCGGCTTGGCAATCCCCGGCTGCGCAAGAACCGCGAAGTTCTCCTTGTACAGATCCATCGCCTCAGCGCTGGCCGAGAAGTCAGCCAGTTTCTTCGCCGCGTCTTCATGCGGCGTGCCTTTGATCACCGCGGTCGCTTCGATCTCCCAGCCCAGACCTTCCTTCGGCAGGATGATGTCCAGCGGCGCGCCCTGACGCTTCAGCTGTACCGCCGGGTATTCAAAGGAAATCCCGATCGGGAACTCACCCGCCGCCGCCAGTTTGCAAGGCTTGGAACCGGAGTGAACGTACTGGCCGATGTTCTGGTGCAGGCCGTCCATGTAGGCCCAGCCCTGCTTTTCGCCGAAGGTTTGCAACCAAGCGCTGACGTCGAGAAAACCGGTGCCGGACGACGCCGGATTCGGCATGACGATCTTGCCTTTGTACTCAGGTTTGGTCAGATCCTGCCAGCTCCCTGGCTTGGTCAAACCCTGCTTCTCGGCTTCAACGGTGTTGAAGCAAATCGTTGCGGCCCAGACGTCCATACCGACCCAGGCTGGCGGGTTGGCGGCGTCGCGATAATTCGCGCCGATCTTGCCGAGGTCCTTTGGCGCATAGCTTTGCAGCATGCCTTGCTGATCGAGGATCGCCAGGCTCGAAGCCGCCAGGCCCCACACCGCATCAGCCTGCGGACGGGCCTTTTCGGCGAGCAGTTTGGCGGTGATGATCCCGGTGGAATCACGCACCCATTTGATCTCGACGTCTGGGTTAGCCTTTTCGAACGCGGCTTTGTAAGCGGTCAGTTGCTCGGCTTCGAGGGCGGTGTACACCGTCAACTCGGTTTTTGCCGCGAAGGCATTCAGGCTGAAAGTAGCGAGCACAGCAGCGGCCAAGGCCATAGGCTTGAACATGATCGGTATCCTGTCTTTTGAGTTGAGGGTGTGAATCAGTGACCGGGCGCGGTTTGCCGCCAGGCTTGAGAACGGCGCAGCAAGCCGCGCGAAGCCCACGCCAGCAGCAAGGACACGCCCGCCGAGGTGAACAGAATCAGGGTCGACATCGCCGCCGCGCCGCCGACGTTGCCGGCGTCATCCATGTTCAGCACCGCGACCGCCGCAAGGATGGTGTCGGGGCTGTAGAGGAAGATCGCTGCCGACACGGTGGTCATCGCCGAGACGAACAGGTAGCGCACGATGTCGAGCAGCGCCGGCAGGCAAATCGGCACGGTGACGCGCAGGTAGTGGCGGTACAGCGGCGCCTTGAGCGACAGCGCGGCGGCTTCAAACTCGGCGTCGAGCTGACGCAGCGCAGTGGTCGCGGTCATCTGCGCGGTGGTCAGATAGTGCGCAATGGTGCAGACGATCAGCAGCGTCATCGTCCCGTACAGCACGTGCAGCGGGTTGCCGCTGAGGTTGAAGAAGAAAACGTAACCCAGACCGAGCACCAGCCCCGGCACCGCCATCGGCACGAAGCTGAGCATGCGCAACGCCAGGTTGAGGCCGCGCTGATCGCGGGTTTTCTCCATCAGATAAGCGCCGGTGAAAATCAGCACGCTGCCGATCAACGCCGTGCCCAGCGCCATCTTCAAACTGTTGCTGTAGGCCAGCCAGCCACCGCCGGCGGTTTCGTTGAACTGGTAGTGGTTGAGTGACAGCGACAGGTTGTACGGCCAGAACTTCACCAGCGACGAAAACACCGCCATGCCGAACACCAGAATCAACGCCGCGCTGATCAGCAACACAATCGCCAGATAGCAGCCATCACGAAGTTTCGACGGCGCCGGTTTGAACACCTGCGCCCGACCGCTCATGGAGTCGCCGTGACGTCGACGCAGCCAGGCATCGACGCCGAAGCTGAACAGCGCCGGCAGCAACAGCACCATGCCAATCAACGCGCCGCGACCGAATTGTTGCTGGCCGACCACGGCTTTGTAGGCTTCCAGCGCCAGCACTTGATAGTCGCCACCGACCACCACCGGCACACCGAAATCAGTGATGGTCAGGGTGAACACCAGACAGAACGCGGCGAACACAGCCTGACGCGTTGCCGGCCAGGTGATACTGCGAAACGCCTTGGCCGGACTGGCGCCCATGCTCGACGCAGCATCGAACAATCGCGCATCGGCCAGCGACAACGCCGACAGCAAAATCATCAGCGCATGCGGGAAGGTGTAGATCACCTCGCCCAGCACTATCCCCCAGAACCCGTAGATGTTGTCCGAGAGCAGCCCGCGCAACATGCCCTGATTGCCGAACAGATAGACCAGTGCAATTCCCGGCAGCATCGACGGCGCCATCAGCGGCAACAACGAAATCCCGCGCCAGATGCCCTTCGCCGGAATCAGCGTGCGCTGCAGCGCGTAGGCAAACAGGTACGCCAGCGGTACGACGATGGCCGCAACGCTGAGGGACACTTTCAGGCTGTTGCCGAGCAGCCAGTGGAAATTCTCGCTGGTCACCAACTCCTTCGCCGCGACCCAGCCACCGCCCTGCCCGGCCTCGCTGCTGAAACCACGCCAGAAGATCGCCAGCAACGGCAGCAACACCGCGACGCCGAGCAAGACCAACAGGAGAAGTTTGCCGCCGACAACAAAAATGCGGTCGCCGATCTCGGCTTTCGATGACTGTCGCACCTGCTTGTGCGGTAGCGGCAGCGCGAGGTTGCTGTTCATCAGGCAAACACCTGCAGGCTGCGCGGCGGCAAGGCGACCATGATTTGCTGGGCGCCGAGGCGCGGCATGGCTTCCGGGGCGAGTTCGGCGAGCAAGGCGTGGCCCGGCAGTTGATCGAGTTCGAAGCTCATGCGGCAGCGGTTGCCGAGGAAGGTGATCTCGCGGACTTTGGCCGGGAACAGGTTTTCTTCGTGCACCGGCGGATTGACGTTGATCGCTTCCGGGCGGCAGAACAGTCGACCCGAGGCGCGCTGGACGCTGCCGTCGCTGAGGCGCAGGTTCATTCCGCCAACCTGTGCGTGACTGTCGCTGCTGCGCTGGAACGGCAGCCAATTGCCCTGACCAACAAACTCGGCCACGAACGGCGTGGCCGGGCGGTTGTAGATTTCCTGCGGGGTAGCGTACTGCTCGACGCGGCCATTGTTCATCACGGCGATGCGGTCGGCCATCAGCATGGCTTCGTCCTGATTGTGCGTGACCATCAGCGTGGTGATGCCGAGGTTGCGTTGCAGTTGGCGCAGCTCGGTGCACAGATGCTCGCGGACGCGGGCGTCGAGGGCCGACATCGGCTCGTCGAGCAACAGCAGCGACGGTGCCGGCGCCAAAGCGCGGGCCAGCGCCACACGTTGCTGCTGGCCGCCGGACAGCTGGCCGGGGTACTTTTTCTCGCTACCGGTGAGGCCGACCAGTTCCAGCATCTGCCCGACGCGGCGGCGCACCTCATCGCGACCGCTGCCGGCGAGGCCGTAGGCAATGTTCGCCTCGACCGTCAGATTGGGGAACAGCGCGTAGGACTGGAACAGAATCCCGTAATCGCGAGCCTGCGGGGCGAGGTGCGAGACGTCGCGGTCACCGAGGTACAGCTCGCCGCTGTCCTGTTTTTCCAGACCGGCGATGCAACGCAGCAAGGTGGTTTTGCCGCAGCCCGAGGGGCCAAGCAGGCACACCAGTTCACCGGCAGCGACGTCGAGGGAGACGTTATCCAGCGCGGTGAACGCGCCGAAGCGTTTCTGCACGCCGCGCACTTTCATCGGCGCACCGGGGTTGGTCAGGGCAGTTGCGATGGCAGGATTCATGGAAAGACCTCATCAAGCAGATGAGGCCAATCCTAGAGTTGTAATGCGTCCGTCATGTGGCAACGAGGCAAAAACTGCTGATAGTGGTATTCGGGGATTTGGGTTACCAGAGATCGTTCCCACGCTCTGCGTGGGAATGCCTCATCGGACGCTCCGCGTTCGGCTCTTGGGACGCAGAGCGTCCCGGGCTGCATTCCCACGCGGAGCGTGGGAACGATCATTACGCAGGGGACATTTCCTGCGCCAAGCCGAGAAACGCCGCCGGCAACCGCGCGCCCTTGCGCTCTTTAAGGCAATACAGATACTCCGGAATCTGCGGCGCATTCTCGATCGTCAGCACGCGCAACTGCGGATCATGCGGCACTTCCTGCCGCGCAATGATGCTGATGCCGATATTGCGCAGCACCGCCTCACGGATCGACTCGCGGCTGCCAATCTCCAGCAACGTGCCGTAACTCACCCCGGCAGTCGCCAACAACTCTTCAGTCAATCGTCGCGTGGTCGAACCGGATTCACGCATCAACAACGTATGCCCGGCCAAAGCGCTCAACGCGACATGCTCCTGCGCCGCCAGCGGATGATTGCGATGCACCGCCAGCACCAGTGGATCAGTGCCCAGCACGCGACGAATCAACCGCGCGTCATCGAGCAATTGCGACGACGCGGCGATATCCACCCGATAGTCCTCCAGCGCCTCCAGCACCTGTTGCGAGTTGCCGATTTCCACCGACACTTCCACCTGCGGCAAACGCTCGCGAAAGGTCTTCACCAGATCGAGGATGTAATACGGCGCCGTCGCGGCGATGCGCAAAGTGCCCTGCACCTGACCGCTGTTGCGCAGGAAAAACTCGATGTCGGCTTCCTGCTGCAACAGCGTCTTGACCATCGGCAACAGCCGCGCGCCCTCGTCACTGACACTCAAGCGTCGGCCGCCGCGATAAAACAGCTCCACCGAATACTGACTTTCCAGATTGCGGATCTGCGTGGTCACGGTCGGTTGGCTGAGGCCGAGTTTTTTCGCCGCCAGCGTGATGCTGCCCAGGCGGGCGACCATGTAAAACGCTTTCAGCTCGGCACTCAGCACAACCATCCCTCATCGTTATTTGCGCAGCAGGCGCAAACCGTTGAACACCACCAACAGGCTCACGCCCATGTCAGCGAACACCGCCATCCACATGGTGGCAAGTCCGGCGAAGGTTACCGCAAGAAAGATAGCCTTGATCACCAGGGCCAAGGCGATGTTCTGTTTCAGGATACTGGCAGTATTGCGCGACAGGCGGATGAACGCGGGGATCTTGCGCAGATCGTCGTCCATCAGGGCGACATCGGCGGTTTCAATCGCGGTGTCGGTGCCGGCGGCGGCCATGGCGAAACCGATCTCGGCGCGAGCCAGTGCCGGCGCATCGTTGATGCCGTCGCCGACCATGCCGACTCGCCGACCCTGTGCATAAAGGTCTTCGATGGCTTGCAGTTTGTCGGTCGGCAGCAAGTCGCCTCGGGCTTCGTCGATACCGACCTGCGCGGCAATCGCCTGAGCGGTGTGGACGTTATCACCGGTGAGCATCAGGGTTTTCACCCCGAGTTCATGCAGTTGGCGGATCGCTTCGCGGCTGGTTTCCTTGACGGTATCGGCCACTGCGAACAGCGCCAGCGGGCCGGAACTGTCGAGCAGCAGCACCACGGATTTGCCCTGTTTTTCCAGCGCGAAGAGTTTTTCTTCCAGCGCGGGCGAGCACAGGCCGAGTTCTTCGACCAGACGATGGTTGCCCAAGTGGTAGGTCTGGCCGTTGATGTCGCCTTTAACGCCACGCCCGCCCAACGCTTCGAAGTTATCCACAATCAGCGCGGCGAAGTTTTTATCCACAGCGGCGTTGGCAATGGCCAGCGACACCGGGTGATCAGAACGACCGGCCAAGGCAGCGGCGATTGCCGGTGCGGTGGCATCGGCGGTTGGGTCGAGGGACAGGTAATCGGTCTGTACCGGTTTGCCGTGGGTGATCGTGCCGGTTTTATCCAGCGCCAGATAATCAAGTTTGAAACCGCCCTCCAGATACACGCCGCCCTTGACCAGAATGCCTTTGCGCGCCGCTGCCGCGAGGCCGCTGACGATGGTCACCGGGGTGGAAATCACCAGTGCGCATGGGCACGCGACCACCAGCAACACCAGCGCGCGGTAGATCCAGTCGAACCACACGGCGCCCATGAACAACGGCGGAATGATCGCCACGGCCAAGGCAAACACGAACACCACGGGCGTGTAGATTTTCGAGAACTGATCGACGAAACGCTGAGTCGGTGCGCGTGCGCCTTGAGCCTGTTCAACGGCGTGAATGATCCGCGCCAAGGTCGAGTTATTCGCCGCTGCGGTAACCGCGTACTCCAACGAACCGGCCTGATTGATGGTGCCGGCGAAGACTTTGTCGCCGACGGTTTTTTCCACCGGCAGGCTTTCCCCGGTGATCGGCGCCTGGTCGATGGTCGAACTGCCGCTAACCACTTCGCCATCCAACGCGATGCGCTCGCCGGGCTTCACCCGTACGCGGGCGGCGAGTTCGACGTTTTTCACGTCTTGCTCAATCCACGAACCGTCAGCCTGCAACACCGTGGCTTGCTCCGGCGTCATCTGCATCAGCCCGCTGATCGCATTACGCGCACGGTCGAGCGAACGCGCTTCGATCAGCTCGGCGACGGTGAACAGGAACATCACCATCGCCGCTTCCGGCCACTGGCCGATGAGGATCGCACCGGTCACGGCAATGCTCATCAGCGCGTTGATGTTGAGGTTGCGGTTCTTCAGGGCGATCCAGCCCTTTTTATAAGTGGTCAGGCCACCGCTGAGGATCGACACCAGCGCGATGATCGCCACCACCCAGGTGGGTGCGGCGTTGGTGAAGTGGATAACTTCGGCGGCAAGTGCGCCGATGCCGGACAGTGCCAACGGCCACCAGTGTTTTTTCACTGGCGCCGGGGCCGGCGCTTCGACGCCCGCCTCCATCGGTTCGGCGTGCATGCCGAGGGATTTGATCGCTTCGGTGATCGGCGCGGTGTCCGGCAGATTGTGGGTTACGCCGAGTACGCGGTTGATCAGATTGAATTCGAGCTGCTGCACGCCGGCGAGTTTGCCGAGCTTGTTCTGGATCAGCGTCTGCTCGGTCGGGCAGTCCATCGCTTCGATGCGGAAACTGCTCAGGCGCGCATCGGCGCTGGTCTTTTCGCTCAGCTGCACCAACGCAGGCGCGGCCGCTGTCGACGAGCAGCAGGAATCCTCGTGCGCATGAACCGGTGCCGGCGCTGCGACTTTCGACCCGCAGCAAGAATCGCCGCCATGGGAATGCTTGTGCACAGGCTGCAATTTATGACTGTGATCGTGGCCATCGCCGGGCTTGTGGGTGTGCTGGGAATCGCTCATTGGTCGCGTCCATGAAGGTGCCTGTTGCCAAGTAAAGACCCTGTAGCCACTATAGGGTCAAGCACCCTTTTGGAGATTGCCGTCATGAAGATCGGAGAACTGGCCAAACTCACCGACTGCGCCGTGGAAACCATCCGCTATTACGAGCGCGAAAACCTCCTGCCGGAACCGGCCCGCAGCGACGGCAACTACCGCGTCTACACCCAGGCGCACGCCGAACGCCTGACCTTCATCCGCAACTGCCGCACCCTCGACATGACTCTCGAAGAGATTCGCAGCCTGCTGACTTTGCGCGACAGCCCGCAGGATCAATGCGAAAGCGTCAATGCGTTGATCGACGAACACATCCAGCATGTGAAGGCGCGTATTGATGGGTTGTTGGCGTTGCAGACGCAGTTGCTTGACCTGCGCCAACGGTGTGGCGAAGGGCCGATGGCCGATCAATGCGGGATTTTGCAGCGGCTGGAAGTCAGCGGCGGAGTCGTCGCAACCGAAGTCGAACACTCCCACGTAGGCCGCAGCCACGGCCACTAACCACATACCCTTCCTGTAGGAGCGGCCGCAGGCTGCGATCTTTTGACCTTGCTGTTTATAAGATCAAAAGATCGCAGCCTGCGGCAGCTCCTACAGGGGTTTAGATCACCTTGAAACTCACTTCCGTGATAACGCCAGGGTTCCAGAAGAAGTTGGGACTCAGGCGAGCGCCCAGATAAATGAAGTATTTAACCGTGACGCTGTGGCCAACATGCGGCTGATAAACCTCAGGCGCGATGTGAAACGCCATCGTCTGCTTTGGATTAACCGCCAATCGACGCTGACGCTCGACCCAATGATCCGGCGATTGCGTCCAGAGAATTTCAATGCCGTAACAGGCGCGCAGGTTCTCAATTGGCGCCAGTCTTACGGTAATGCCATCAGGAAACGCGGCAGCTTCCAGCATTTCATTGACCACGCCTTCCACCTTGAGCACGGGCTTGCGGCCCAGCTCTGGGGCGACAAAGACTTTCTGCGCAGGGAAAGGTTTTGCACCACCGGCTTGCGGAAGATGAAAGAAAGTCACCTCGACATCAAGACCTTCCAAGCGCTTGAGCTCGCTGTCCGGGATGGCAATCGGGATCCAGTAGTCCTTGCTGTACACCACAACATCCGCCGATTGAAACGACGGAGAACCGTTCATTGGCAACCACTCCACGCGAAGCATGTCGCCAATGCTGATCTGCGGCGCGGAAGGATCCAGCAGGGCGTGCGCCGAATTGCTAAACGGCGAGCCCGGGCCAATGATTTCCAGGGGAATGACAGCGCCTTCCGGCTCGGTTTTACCGAACTCGAAATAACGGTTTTCCTTTAAATAGAAATAGGCGATCAGTGGCGGCTGTAATGTCGTTGCTGTCGCTGTCAGGGGCGTCTCTGTCGATAAACCTGAGTCAGTATTGCCGCCATCGAAAAACCCGCTTGCGCCTGCCATGACCGTTACCTCGCTTTGGAGGCCGTCAGCTAATCACGGGGCGCGGCACGTCGGCTACTGTCAGAAATGACAGTGGAAATGCATCTGCAGATATCCAACCTACTTTGTAGGAGCTGTCGCAGGCTGCGATCTTTTGATCTTATAAACAGCAAGATCAACAGATCGCAGCCTGCGGCAGCTCCTACACAAGGGTGTTGCGTATTGTTTGTCAGACCGCCATCGGCGCAGTCATTGGCGCGTGGTGTTCGTAACCTTCCAGCGAGAAGTCGCTCGGTTCGACCAGTTCCAGCCATTCCGGCTGATACACGCCAGTCTTGGCAAACTCCGGTACACGATCCGAGATTTTCAGTTTCGGCATGGCGAACGGCTCGCGCTTGAGCTGTTCGTTGAGCATGTCCAGGTGGTTCTCGTAGACGTGCGCATCACCGATGAAATAGGTGAACCAGCGCGGCGTGTAGCCGGTCAGGCGACCGATCAGGCTCAGCAGCGCGGCGCCTTCGGTGAGGTTGAACGGCGTGCCCAGACCCAGATCATTCGAACGAATGTAGAGGGTCAGTGAAATCTCTTTGGTCTCGACGTTCGGATGGAACTGATACAACAGGTGGCACGGCGGCAGGGCCATTTCATCCAGCTGAGCGACGTTCCAGCCGTGGAACAGGATGCGACGGCTGCCCGGATCCTTGATGATCGTGTCGACGCACTGGCGCACCTGATCGATGGCTTTGTACAGCACCACGTAGGCCTGGCCGTCTTCTTCGCCCTGAGCGATCTGCTTGTAGCCGTTGCTCAGGGTTTGTTCGATGGCGGCGGTATTGCTCAGCGGGATCTGCTTGTACGCCGGCCATTTGCGCCATTGCACGCCGTAGATTTCGCCGAGGTCGTCGTCGCCCTGGCGGAACGGGTTGGCCAGCCACTGTGCGTTTTCGTTGGCGTTCTGGTCCCAGACCTTGCAGCCCAGCGCACGGAATTCAGCGGCGTTATTGACGCCACGGAGGAAACCGCACATCTCGCCGATGGCCGATTTGAAGGCCATCTTGCGCGTGGTGATCGCCGGAAAACCTTCCTGCAGATCGAAACGCAGCATCGCACCCGGGAAGCTGATGGTGTTGATGCCGGTGCGGTTGGCCTGTTTGCTGCCGTTCTGAATGACGTGCGAGACCAGTTCGAGATATTGCTTCATGAGTTACCTGTGTCCTTTGAGCCCCGGCGTCGCGCGCCGGGGTTCGTAGTTTAAGCCGTCGGCGCGAGCGGTGCTGCCGGTGCGCGACGATAGGCCAGCCAGATCAGGAACAGCCCGCCGACGATCATCGGCACGCAGAGCACCTGGCCCATGGTCAGCCAGTTCCAGGCCAAGTAGCCGAGCTGCGCATCCGGCACGCGAACGAATTCGACGATGAACCGGAAGATGCCGTAAAACAGCGCGAACATGCCCGAGACGGCCATGGTCGGACGCGGCTTGCGCGAGAAAATCCACAGGATCAGGAACAGCGCCACGCCTTCGAGCGCGAACTGATACAGCTGCGACGGGTGACGCGGCAGTTGCGCCGGATCGCTGAACGGCGGGAAGACCATCGCCCACGGCACGTCGGTGGCTTTGCCCCACAACTCGGCGTTGATGAAGTTACCAATGCGTCCGGCACCCAGACCGATCGGTACCATCGGCGCGACGAAGTCCATCAGCTGGAAGAACGACTTGCCGTTGCGCTTGCCGAACCACAAGGCTGCGAGCATCACGCCGATGAAACCGCCGTGGAACGACATGCCGCCCTTCCACACTTCGAAAATCAGCGTCGGGTTGGCCAGGTAGGCGCTCAGATCGTAGAACAGCACGTAACCGAGACGTCCGCCGACGATCACGCCCATCGACATCCAGAAGACCATGTCGGAGAGTTTCTCCTTGGTCCAGGTCGGGTCGAAACGGTTAAGCCGGCGCGACGCCAGCAGCCACGCGCCGCCAATGCCGATCAGGTACATCAGACCGTACCAGTGGATTTTCAGCGGACCGATGGCCAGGGCCACCGGGTCGATCTGCGGGTAAGGCAGCATTGCGACTCCTCGTTAGAGTTGAAACCAAAATTCCCGGGCGACGCTGCCACCTCAGGATTAAGCCAGGATTGCGACGCGGTTAAAGCAGAAAGCTCAAACCCACGCTGAACAGCAAAGCGGCGAACAGCCGTTTCAGCAAGCGCGGCGACAATCTGTGCGCCAATCGCGCGCCGATGCGGGCGAAGACCATACTGGTCAGGGCGATGCCCAACAACGCCGGCAAATATACAAAACCGAGACTATGCGGCGGCAACAACGGATCGTGCCAGCCGAGAATCATGAAACTTGATGCACTGACCAAGGCGATCGGCAGACCGCAGGCCGATGAGGTCGCCACCGCTTGCTGCATCGGCACGCTGCGCCAGGTCAGGAACGGCACGGTCAGCGAACCACCACCGACGCCGAAAATCGCCGAGGCCCAGCCGATCACACTGCCGGCCACGGTGAGAACGAGTTTACCCGGCACCGTTCGGCTGGCCTTGGGTTTGATGTCCAGCGCCAGTTGCACCGAGATGATCAAGGCAAACACGCCGATGATCTTTTGCAGGTGCGGCCCGGAAATCGCTTCGGCGGTCAGCGCGCCGAAACCTGCACCCAGCAGGATTCCGACGGCCATCCACATGAAGATCGGCCAGCGTACCGCACCGCGGCGGTGATGCTCACGCACGGCGTTGACCGAAGTGAAGATGATCGTCGCCAGCGACGTACCGACCGCCAGATGCGTAAGGATCGACTGATCAAAGCCCTGCAAGGTGAAACTGAACACCAGCACCGGGACGATGATGATCCCGCCGCCGACGCCAAACAGTCCGGCCAGCACGCCCGCACAGGCGCCCAGCGCCAGATAGAGCAGAAATTCCATGACCGTCTCCCCTGACCGCATCCGCAAAACCGGAGCGGCATGGTAACGGATGCACACCCCTCTGCTCCACTTGCGATGGATGCACGGACGCGGGATGCGTAGAGTGGACAAAAAACACACAAGGACCACCTTATGTGCCTGATTGTTTTTGCCTGGCGCCCGGGCCATGCCCAGCCGCTGATCGTCGCGGCCAACCGTGACGAGTTTTACGCCCGGCCGAGCCTGCCCTTGGCGCAGTGGCTGGAGGCGCCGCATGTGCATGCCGGGCGTGATCTTGAAGCTGGCGGGACCTGGCTCGGCATCGGTGCCAATGGCCGCTTTGCCGCGCTGACCAATATTCGCGACCCGCAGCAGGCGCCAGCGCGCAAGTCGCGAGGGGAGCTGGTGGCGCGGTTTCTCACGGGTGATGCGTCGATCGATGATTATTTGAGCGAGGTGGTCGGGCGTTCGGCGGAATATGCCGGGTTTAATCTGCTGCTCGGCAATAGTCATGAGCTGTGGCACTTCAATGCACGGTTGTCGGAGCCGGTGATGTTGCAGCCTGGGGTTTATGGGTTATCCAATGCCGGGTTGGATACGCCGTGGCCGAAGTTGCTCAAGGCCAAGGCAGCGTTAAGCGCGGTGCTGGATGATCCGCAGCCGCAGCGCTTGCTGGATTTGCTTGGCGATGCGCAGACCGCGCCGGCAGCGGAATTGCCGAATACCGGGGTGGGCCTGGCGACTGAGACTTTGTTATCGAGTGTGTTTATTGCCAGCCAGAGTTATGGGACGCGGGCGAGTACGGCGTTGATCGTGCAGGCGGATGGATCGCGGCGGATGGTCGAGCGGAGTTTCGGGCCGTATGGCGGGCATCTTGGTGAAGTTGAGGTTTGTGTCTAAGAGCTGACCCTCACCCCAGCCCTCTCCCGGAGGGAGAGGGGGCCGACCGAGGTGTCTTGCGCCATACACCGACCTGAAAGACCGAGTTGATTATGGATTCAACACAGCACCTTCTTGTCCGTGTGAGTCGATTATGGATTCAACACAGCACTTTCAGGTCGGCGGAGTTCTGCAGCATCCCCCAATCAGTCCCCTCTCCCCCCGGGAGAGGGATAGGCGGGCGGCGTTCCGATGAGGGGCTTTTGATCTTCAGAGGGCCTTGACCACCGCCGGCGGATGCATCTTCGACAACCCAAGGTTCTTCAGCGCCAATTGCAGCGAGCTGTGGATCACTTGCGGGTTGTCGATAGTCATCAGCTCCGCCAGCAATTCCTGAGCCTTGCTCAGATTGACCTGACGCAACATCCATTTCACCTTCGGCAAGTTGGTGGCGTTCATCGACAGGCTGTCGAAACCCATCGCCATCAACAGCACCGCCGCTGCCGGATCACCGGCCATCTCGCCGCAGATACTCACCGGTTTGCCTTCTGCATGGGCATCGCGCACCACGGTTTGCAGCGCTTGCAGCACCGCCGGGTGCAGGTAGTCGTAGAGATCGGCAACACGCGGGTTGTTGCGGTCGACCGCCAGCAGATACTGGGTCAAGTCGTTGGAACCGACGGACAGGAAGTCGACCATCCGCGCCAGTTCCTTGGTCTGGTACACCGCTGCCGGGATCTCGATCATCACGCCAATCGGCGGCATCGGCACGTCGGTGCCTTCGTCGCGCACTTCGCCCCAGGCCCGGTGAATCAGGTGCAGGGCTTCTTCGAGTTCGTGGGTGCCGGAGATCATCGGCAGCAGAATCCGCAGGTTGTTCAGGCCTTCGCTGGCCTTGAGCATCGCGCGGGTCTGCACCAGGAAGATTTCCGGGTGGTCGAGGGTCACGCGAATGCCGCGCCAGCCGAGGAACGGGTTGTCTTCCTTGATCGGGAAGTACGACAGCGACTTGTCACCGCCGATGTCGAGGCTGCGCATGGTCACCGGTTGCGGGTGGAACGCGGCGAGCTGCTCACGGTAGATCGCCAGTTGTTCCTTCTCGCTCGGGAAGCGCTGGTTGATCATGAACGGCACTTCGGTGCGGTACAGGCCGACACCTTCGGCGCCACGCTTCTGCGCCCGCGCCACGTCCGCCAGCAAACCGGTGTTGACCCACAGCGGCATGCGGTGGCCATCGAGGGTCACGCACGGCAGGTCGCGCAGGGTGTCGAGGCCCAGCGCCAGTTGTTTCTCTTCTTCGACGACTTCGGCGAACTGCTTGCGCAGCACTTCGCTCGGGTTGGTGTAGACCTCGCCGCGTGTACCGTCGACGATCATTTCGATGCCGTCGACCTTGGCGTACGGCAGGTCGACCAGACCCATCACCGTCGGAATGCCCATCGCTCGGGCAAGGATCGCGACGTGCGAGTTACCCGAACCGAGTACCGAGACCAGACCGACCAGCGTGCCTTCCGGCACCTCGCCGAGCATCGCCGGCGTCAGTTCTTCACTGACCAGAATGGTTTTTTCCGGGTAGACCAGGTTCTGCTGACGCTCTTCCTGCAAGTAAGCGAGCAGGCGGCGACCGAGGTCTTTGACGTCCGAGGCACGCTCACGCAGATAGGCGTCGTCCATCAGTTCGAATCGGTTGACGTGTTCCGTGACCACCTGACGTAGCGCGCCCTGTGCCCACTGGCCGGTCTTGATCACGGTGGTGATTTCGCTGCCCAGCGAGGCATCGTCGAGCATCATCAGGTAGACGTCGAACAGTGCGCGCTCTTCCGGGCGCAACTGCGTCGCCAGCTTGGCGGACAACGCGCGCATGTCGGCGCGCACGCCTTCGATGGCGGTCTTGAACAGCGCCAGCTCAGCGTCGATGTCGGTGATGGTCTTGTCCGGCACCACGTCGAGATCGGCCGGCGGCAGCATGACCACCGCCGTACCGACCGCCGCACCCGGCGAACCCGGCACGCCGACGAACTTGGCTTCCTGAATCCCCTTGCCCTGACGGCCCAGGCCACGGATCGATCCGGTGGCCTCGGCGTGGGCGATTACGCCGGCGAGCTGCGCGCTCATGGTCACGAGGAAGGCTTCTTCACCCTCGTCGAACTGGCGGCGTTCTTTTTGCTGGATGACCAACACGCCGACGACGCGGCGGTGGTGAATGATCGGTGCACCGAGGAACGAGGCATAACGCTCTTCACCGGTTTCGGCGAAGTAGCGATAGCGCGGGTGATCCGCAGCGTTTTCGAGGTTCAGGGGTTCTTCACGCGTGCCGACCAGACCGACCAGACCTTCGTTGGGTGCCATGCTGACCTTGCCGATCGAGCGCTTGTTCAAGCCCTCGGTGGCCATCAGGACGAAGCGGTTGGTCTCGGGATCAAGCAGGTAGACCGAGCAGACCTGGCTGCCCATGGCCTTTTTGTCGCTCTACACAATTATGCACAACGCCGCATTTAGTTTTTTGTCGTATTTATTTTCATT
>NZ_JBIVGT010000012.1:0-137835 GCF_044748825.1 Pseudomonas sp. NPDC089741
CACCCGCCCCCCCCACCCCAAGCCACCCAAATCACGGGAATCCACGGTGCAAACCGCATTAAACCGGCGCGCCAACTCGAGCTGCCTCCAGGCGTTTTGCCCACGTATACGAAAAATTGACATTAAACTAGCACGACCAAAGACAACTTTACACCGTCTGTCTCATTGGCTTGCGCGAATATGTCGATTGGCCAGCAAGTCGAACGCGGTAAAAAAGTCCTACAACACCAAATTACCTTTCCGACACCACGCTGGCTCAGGCGTCCACCATCGCCATCGCCTCCTCGACATCCACGGCTACCAGTCGCGAACAACCCGGTTCATGCATCGTCACCCCCATCAACTGCTCGGCCATTTCCATGGCGATCTTGTTGTGGGTGATATAGATGAACTGTACGGTCTGCGACATCTCTTTGACCAAGCGTGCGTAGCGTCCAACGTTAGCGTCATCCAGTGGCGCGTCAACCTCATCGAGCATGCAGAACGGCGCCGGGTTCAACTTGAAGATGGCAAAAACCAGTGCCAGCGCGGTCAGGGCTTTTTCCCCGCCGGAGAGCAAATGGATGGTGCTGTTCTTCTTCCCTGGCGGCTGCGCCATGATCGTTACCCCTGTATCGAGTAGATCTTCGCCCGTCAGTTCCAAATACGCCCGTCCACCACCGAAAACTTTTGGAAAAAGTGCCTGTAAACCGCCATTGATCTGATCAAAGGTATCTTTGAAGCGGTTACGGGTTTCCTTGTCGATCTTGCGAATGACGTTCTCAAGGGTCTCCAGCGCTTCGACCAGGTCGGCATCCTGCGCATCCAGATAACGCTTGCGCTCGGACTGTTGCGTGTATTCGTCGATGGCCGCGAGGTTGATCGCGCCCAAGCGCTGAATCCGCGCATTGATGCGTTCGAGTTCTTCTTCGGCTTCGCGTTCACTGGCTTGCGCAGTTAATGTCGCGAGCACGCCGTTGAGATCGTAGCCGTCTTCCAGCAATTGATCCTGCAAGGCCTTGCGGCGCACGGTCAGGGCTTGCCATTCCATGCGCTGCTGTTCGAGCTGGCCGCGAATCAATTGCGATTGCTGTTCGGCCTGGGTCCGGCGTTTTTCTGCATCACGCAGTTCGCGATCAGCGTCTTCGAGAGCGATCTGTGCGGTCTTGAGTTCCTCGTCGACGGTCATGCGCTTGTCGAGCAGCTCTTCGAGTTTCAGGCGCAGCTCTTCCAGCGGCGCCTCGCCCTCTTCCAGATTCAGGCTCAACTGTTCGCGTTTTTCAGTCAGGCGCTCGGACTGCATTTCCAGACGCTCCAACGCCTGACGCGTAGAGTCATGCTGCGCACGCAGAGAGCCGAGACGCACGGCCAATTGATGTGCGTGATCCTTGTGCTGCCGCGCTTCCTGACGCACGCGATCAAGGCGTTCGCGCAGGCTGTCGCGCTGGGCCAGCAGCAACTCACGCTGCTCGGTGTCGAGCGCCATGGCATCCAGCGCTTCCTGCAAGTGCATGCGCGCTTCGCCGACTTGTTCGTGCTCAAGTTCGCGCTGTTCACCAAGCTCGACCAGCTCTTCATCGAGACGCGTGCGACGCAAGGTCAGCTGTTCGGCCTTGGCTTTACCGGCGGACAACTGCGCTTTCAATTCGCCTTGCTGACGCGCTTCGTCTTGCAGCAAACGACGCAAATGTTCGCGGCCGTTTTCCTGCTGACGCTGTTGCGCGCGCAGGGTTTGCAGACGGGCCTCCATGGCCTCGACCGTGGCTTCTTTCTCTTCGCGCTCAAGGTGCAGCGTTTCGATTTCCTGGCCACGGGCGAGCATGCCGCTTTCCGCTTCGCTGGCCCGTCGTACGCGTAAAAAATGCCGACCGATCCAGTAACCGTCGCGACTGATCAGGCTCTCGCCGGCGCTCAGCTGCCCGCGCAAGGCTAATGCCTGCTCAAGACTGTCGACCGGTTTGACCTGACCCAGCCACGGCGACAGATCGATCTGTGCCTCGACTTTATCGAGCAAGCTGCCCGCCGCCCGCACGCCATCATTGCCGGGGCTGAGCAGGCGCAGATCGCCCTGAGTGAAAGCGGATAAATCGAAACCGCTGAAATCGTCGACCAGCACCGCTTGCAGATCGGCGCCGAGCACGGTTTCCACCGCCAATTCCCAACCGGCCTCAACCTTCAAGCCTTCGGCCAGACGCGGACGCTCGGCGAGGTTGTGTTCCTTCAGCCATTCGGCGGTGCCGGTGCCCGGATCGAGCGCCGCTTGCTGCAAGGCTTCAAGGGATGCCAGGCGACCATTAAGACGCTGCAAATCGCCCTGCGCCTGTTGCTGCGCGGTCAGCGCCTGCTGCAATTCCTGACGCAGTTGTTCGAGCTTTTCGACCTGCGCTTCTTCGCTGGTCTGCAAATCTTCGAGAGTCGCTTCGGACTCGGCGAGCTGCTCGTTGAGCTGCATGATCGCCGCGTCTTCCGGGTCGGCCGAGAGCAGCGCGCGCTCTTCGCCAAGACGTTTTTGCCGATCAGCGAGACGCTCCATGCTGGTTTCCAACTGCTGGATGCGCGACTGCTGAACTTCCGCCTGACGACGCGGTTCGGCGGCGGTCAGGTTGAACGCATCCCACTGCTCCTGCCAGCCGTGCATGACCGATTCGGAATCTTCCAGCGCGGCAGCGGCCTCTTCGGCGGCGGCGCTGGTGACTTCCTGCTCGGGCACGAGCATGTCCAGCTCTTCACCGAGCGTCAGCAGCAAGGTGCGGTCGTGGCCCAGGTGCGACTCGGTTTCGAGGCGGGCGCGCTCGGCTTCCTTCAGATCGTCCTGCAACTGCCGCAGACGTTGCTGGCCGTGCTGGATGCTCTGCTCGACCCGGGCGATGTCGCCGCCGACCGAATAGAAGCGCCCTTGCACCAGATTGAAGCGCTCGGACAGGTCATGGTGACCGTCGCGCAGACGCTCAATGGCCGCGTCAGCATTACGCTGCTCGGCGACCAAGGCTTCGAAACTGATTTCCTGCGTGCCGATGATCGACTCGCGCTGACCGACCTGATCATTCAGATCCTGCCAGCGCAGCGCCGACAGCTGCGCCTTGAGTTGGCGTTCCTCGGCTTTGAATTCCTGATACTTCTTCGCCGCTTCGGCCTGGCGGTGCAGGCGTTCGAGCTGACGTTCCAGCTCGTCGCGCAGATCGGTCAGACGCGCGAGGTTTTCGTGGGTGCGACGGATGCGGTTTTCAGTCTCGCGGCGGCGCTCCTTGTATTTGGAGATGCCGGCGGCTTCTTCGATGAAGTTACGCAAGTCTTCCGGCTTGGATTCGATCAGCTTGGAGATCATCCCCTGCTCGATGATCGAATAGCTGCGCGGGCCGAGGCCGGTGCCGAGGAAGATATCGGTGATGTCGCGACGCCGGCATTTGGTGCCGTTGAGGTAATACGTGGTCTGGCTGTCGCGGGTGACTTTGCGGCGAATCGAAATCTCCGCGTACGCCGCGTATTCGCCCAGCAGCGTGCCGTCGGAGTTGTCGAAGACCAGTTCGATACTGGCCTGACTCACCGGTTTGCGGCTGGTCGAACCGTTGAAGATGACGTCGGTCATCGACTCGCCACGGAGGTTCTTCGCCGAACTTTCGCCCATCACCCAGCGTACGGCGTCGATGATGTTCGACTTGCCGCAACCGTTCGGCCCGACGACCGCCGCCATGTTACTGGGGAAGTTCACCGTGGTCGGGTCGACGAAGGATTTGAATCCCGCCAGTTTGATGCACTTGAGCCGCACGCTCAGGCAACCGTCAGCGCGGAGACCACCAGATCGCAGCTGCGCTGGGCGTAAGCCGTCAGCACGATGCGGATCTGCGGCAAATCACGGGCAAGCACGGCGGCCAGCAAGCGTTCGAACAGTTCGAGGAACTCGCTCATTGAAGCCTTGCGCTGTTCGAGGGCGAGGAAGTACGCGCGGCTCATCGCCGGTTGCAGGTTCTCGACCGTTTCTTGCAGGTAAGGATTGTTGGCGAACGGATAGGCGGCGCGCATCACGCTGAAGCTGTCGTCGACGAAGCTGCGGATGTCCTGACGCTCGAAGCTGGCGGTCAGGCGCTGCTGGATCTGCACGAATGGCGCCATGTCCGACTGCACTTGCCAGCCATTGGCGACCGAGTTGCCGAGCAGGATGTACAGCTCGCTCATCAGCGTGCACAGGCTCTGCACCTTGTGCGGCGTCAGCTCGGTGACGTGCGCGCCACGCCGCGGCAGGATCGCAATCAGGTGACGGCGCTCAAGGATCAGCAAGGCTTCACGGACCGAGCCGCGGCTGACATTCAGTGCCAGCGTGACCTTCTGTTCCTGGATGCGCTCTCCCGGCTTCATTTCGCCACGAATGATGCGTTCGGCGAGGTGGTGAGCAATTTGCTCGGCGAGGCTGTCCGGCGCCTTGAACGTCATGGTTGTCCTTCAAACTCTATCGATCTGCACAAGCGGCGCAGTGTAGCGCAAATGCAGGCTCATGGCGGAGTGCCCACGCAGCGGTTTTTGGCACGATTCCCGCAGTTTTCTTTAGAAAACCAAACAAAAAACCAGGGCGACCGATGAGGGTCAATACTGAATAGACACGTTGTTGATCGAAGAAATGGATTTTCCTGACCTTTAAGTCAGAAAACCATTGACCGAAAAGTCAGACCTGCTAAATTCGGCTCAAGTCGGTTAACAACAATAATGAGTCTGCGAGGCCTTCCGTGATCCAGTTTTTACTTAACCAGGAACTCCGTAGCGAGCACGCCCTGGACCCGAATCTGACTGTGCTCAATTACCTGCGTGAACACGTCGGTAAATCGGGCACCAAAGAAGGTTGCGCCAGCGGTGACTGCGGCGCCTGCACCGTGGTGGTCGGCGAGTTGCAGACGGATGACGATGGTCGCGAACACATTCGCTATCGCAGCCTCAATTCGTGCCTGACCTTTGTGTCGTCGCTGCACGGCAAGCAATTGATCAGTGTCGAAGACCTCAAGCACCAAGGCGAACTGCACAGCGTGCAGAAAGCCATGGTCGAGTGCCACGGTTCGCAGTGCGGTTTCTGCACCCCCGGTTTCGTCATGTCGCTGTTCGCTCTGCAAAAGAACAGCGATGCACCGGATCACGCCAAGGCCCACGAAGCGCTGGCCGGCAACCTCTGCCGCTGCACCGGCTACCGGCCGATTCTGGCGGCTGCCGAGCAATCCTGCTGCGGCAAGCAACCGGATCAGTTCGATGCCCGCGAAGCAGACACCATTACTCGTCTGAAAGCCATCGCTCCGACCGATATCGGCGAACTCAACAGCGGCGACAAGCGCTGCCTGGTGCCGCTGACCGTCGCTGATCTGGCCGATCTTTATGACGCTTACCCACAAGCACGTCTGCTCGCTGGCGGCACCGATCTGGCACTGGAAGTTACCCAGTTCCACCGCACCTTGCCGGTGATGATCTACGTCGGCAACGTCGCCGAGATGAAGCGCATCGACACCTTCGATGACCGCATCGAAATCGGCGCCGCCACCGCCCTCTCCGACTGCTACGAAGCGTTGAACGCCGAGTACCCGGACTTCGGCGAACTGCTGCACCGCTTCGCTTCCCTGCAAATCCGCAATCAGGGCACCCTCGGCGGCAACATCGGCAACGCCTCGCCGATCGGTGACTCGCCACCGCTGCTGATCGCCCTCGGCGCACAGGTTGTGCTGTGCAAAGGCGAAACCCGTCGCACCCTGAACCTCGACGATTACTTCATCGACTACAAAGTCACTGCCCGTCAGGAAAGTGAGTTCATCGAGAAGATCATCGTGCCGCGCGCCACGGCTGAACAGTTGTTCCGCGCCTACAAAGTCTCCAAGCGTCTGGACGATGACATCTCTGCCGTCTGCGCCGCGTTCAACCTGCGCGTCGAAAACGGCGTGATCACCGATGCGCGCATGGCGTTCGGCGGCATGGCCGCAATCCCGAAACGCGCCGCCCACTGTGAAGCCGTGTTGATCGGTGCGCCGTTCAACAATGCCGTGGTCGAACGTGCCTGCGCCGCACTTGCGGAAGATTTCACCCCGCTCTCGGACTTCCGCGCCAGCAAGGAATATCGCCTGCTCAGCGCGCAGAACCTGCTGCGCAAATACTTCATCGAACTGCAAACACCGCACATCGAGACTCGGGTGACCGCTTATGTCTAACCATCACGGCGTAGAAAAAACCCAAGCCGAACTGGCTGAACTGTTCGCCCAGGACCTGACCACCGGTGTCGGCCGCAGCGTCAAGCACGACAGCGCCGCCAAGCACGTGTCCGGTGAAGCGCAGTACATCGATGATCGCCTGGAATTTCCCAACCAGTTGCACCTGTATGCACGCATGTCGGACCGCGCCCACGCGAAAATCATCAGCATCGACACCTCGCCGTGCTACGCCTTCGAAGGCGTGCGCATCGCCATCACCCACGAAGACGTGCCGGGCCTGAAAGACATCGGCCCGTTGATGCCGGGCGACCCGCTGCTGGCCATCGATGACGTGCAATTCGTCGGTCAACCGGTGCTCGCCGTCGCGGCGAAAGACCTGGAAACCGCGCGCAAAGCGGCGATGGCCGCGATCATCGAATACGAAGATCTAGAACCCGTGCTCGACGTGGTCGAAGCCCTGCGCAAACGCCACTTCGTGCTCGACAGCCACACCCACCAGCGCGGCGATTCTGTCTCTGCACTGGCGACCGCTGAACATCGCATCCAGGGCACGCTGCACATCGGCGGCCAGGAACACTTCTACCTGGAGACGCAAATCTCCTCGGTGATGCCGACTGAAGACGGCGGCATGATCGTCTACTGCTCGACGCAGAACCCGACCGAAGTGCAGAAACTGGTCGCCGAAGTGCTCGACGTGTCGATGAACAAAATCGTCGTCGACATGCGCCGCATGGGCGGTGGTTTCGGCGGCAAGGAAACTCAGGCCGCCAGCCCGGCGTGCCTGTGCGCGGTAGTTGCGCACCTTACCGGGCAGCCGACCAAGATGCGCCTGCCGCGCGTCGAAGACATGCTGATGACCGGCAAGCGTCACCCGTTCTACGTCGAGTACGACGTCGGCTTCGACAGCACCGGGCGCCTGCACGGGATCAACATGGATCTGGCCGGCAACTGCGGCTGCTCGCCGGACTTGTCCGCGTCAATCGTTGACCGCGCGATGTTCCACTCGGACAACTCGTACTACTTGGGCGACGCAACCATCAACGGTCATCGCTGCAAAACCAACACTGCATCGAACACCGCTTACCGTGGTTTCGGTGGCCCGCAAGGCATGGTCGCGATCGAAGAAGTGATGGACGCGATTGCCCGTCACCTGCAACTCGATCCGCTGGCGGTGCGCAAGGCCAACTACTACGGCAAGACCGAGCGCAACGTCACCCATTACTACCAGACCGTCGAGCACAACATGCTCGAGGAAATGACCGCTGAACTGGAAGAAAGCAGCCAGTATCACGAACGCCGCGAAGCGATCCGTCGCTACAACGCCAACAGCCCGATCCTGAAAAAAGGCCTGGCGCTGACCCCGGTGAAATTCGGTATCTCCTTCACCGCGAGCTTCTTGAACCAGGCCGGCGCGTTGATCCATATTTACACTGACGGCAGCATCCACCTGAACCACGGCGGCACCGAAATGGGCCAGGGTTTGAACACCAAAGTCGCGCAGGTCGTGGCTGAGGTCTTCCAGGTTGAAATGGATCGCGTGCAGATCACCGCGACCAACACCGACAAGGTGCCAAACACCTCGCCGACTGCAGCGTCCAGCGGTGCGGACCTGAACGGTAAAGCGGCGCAGAACGCGGCGGAAATCATCAAGAAACGTCTGGTCGAATTCGCTGCTCGCCACTTCAAAGTCACTGAAGAAGATGTTGAATTCCACAACGGCCACGTGCGTGTTCGTGACCACATCCTGACCTTTGAAGCGCTGATCCAGCAGGCGTATTTCAACCAGGTGTCGCTGTCGAGCACCGGCTTCTACAAAACCCCGAAAATCTACTACGACCGCAGCCAGGCGCGTGGCCGTCCGTTCTACTACTTCGCCTTCGGCGCGGCGTGCTGCGAAGTGATCGTCGACACCCTGACCGGCGAATACAAGATGCTGCGTACCGACATTCTTCACGACGTCGGCGCCTCGCTGAACCCGTCCATCGACATCGGTCAGGTCGAGGGTGGTTTTATCCAGGGCATGGGCTGGCTGACCATGGAAGAGCTGGTCTGGAACAACAAAGGCAAGCTGATGACCAACGGCCCGGCCAGCTACAAGATCCCGGCCGTGGCGGACATGCCGCTGGATCTGCGGGTGAAACTGGTGGAAAACCGCAAGAACCCGGAAGACACGGTGTTCCATTCCAAGGCTGTCGGTGAGCCGCCGTTCATGCTCGGGATTGCGTCGTGGTGTGCGATCAAGGATGCGGTGGCGAGCCTCGGTGACTACAAGCATCAGCCGCAGATCGATGCGCCGGCGACACCGGAGCGGGTGTTGTGGGGTTGCGAGCAGATGCGGCAGTTGAAAGCGGTGAAGGCTGTCGAAGCTGAAACCGAGGTTGTTTGATGATCGTTCCCACCCTCTGCGTGGGAATGCAGCCCGCGACGCTCTGCGTCGCATCCTGAACAGCGGACGCGGAGCGTCCAGTGATGCATTCCCACGCAGAGCGTGGGAACGATCTGAGAGGTGTGTATGTACAACTGGATCGACGCCCTCGCCGACCTGCAGAACCAGGGCGAACCCTGCGTTCTGGTGACGATCATCGAAGAACTCGGCTCGACGCCACGCAACGCCGGCTCGAAAATGGTCATCAGCGCCAACCAGAGTTTCGACACTATCGGTGGCGGGCATCTGGAATACAAAGCCATGCAGATCGCCCGCGAAATGCTCGCCAGCGGTAAGCAGGACACCCATCTGGAGCGCTTCAGCCTCGGCGCCAGCCTTGGCCAGTGCTGCGGCGGCGCCACCGTGTTGCTGTTCGAACCGATGGGCCAGGTGCAGGCGCAAATCGCCGTGTTCGGTGCCGGCCACGTTGGCCGCGCTTTGGTGCCATTGCTCGCCAGCCTGCCCTGCCGGGTGCGCTGGATCGATTCGCGCGATGCCGAATTCCCCGAACACATCCCCCACGGCGTGCGTAAAATCGTTTCCGAAGAGCCTGTGGATGAAATCGATGAGCTGCCCGCTGGCAGTTATTGCATCGTCATGACCCACAACCATCAGCTCGACCTTGAACTCACTGCTGCGATCCTCAAGCGCAACGACTTCGCCTACTTCGGCCTGATCGGTTCGAAGACCAAACGTGCGAAGTTCGAACACCGCCTGCGTGATCGCGGTTTCGACAGCGGCGTCGTGCAACGCATGCGCTGCCCGATGGGCATCGGCGAAGTCAAAGGCAAACTGCCTGTGGAAATCGCCATCTCCATCGCTGGCGAAATCATCGCCACCTATAACGCCAACTTCGGCCAGCAGACTGCCAGCGCCGAACCGATTGCCAAACTGCTGCCGGTTTCGCGGCGCAATCAGGCCGCCAAACTCAAAGCCTCAAACTGATTAGAGAACCCTCATGCCTCTGACTCGTAAAGCCTACCGCGCCGCCATCCTGCACAGCATCGCCGACCCCGCCGAAGTCGGGATCGAAGCCTCCTACGAATATTTCGAGGATGGCCTGCTGGTGGTCGATGGCGGCAAGATCAGCGCCCTTGGCCACGCCAGTGATTTGCTGCCGACACTGCCGGCGGATATCGAAATCGAGCACTACAAGGACGCGCTGATCACCCCGGGCTTCATCGACACCCATATTCACTTGCCGCAAACCGGCATGGTCGGTGCCTACGGTGAGCAACTGCTCGACTGGTTGAACACCTACACCTTCCCTTGCGAAAGCCAGTTCGGCGACAAGGCCCACGCTGACGACGTTGCGGACATATTCATCAAGGAACTGCTGCGCAACGGCACCACCACCGCGCTGGTGTTCGGCAGCGTGCACCCGCAGTCGGTGAACTCGTTTTTCGAAAAGGCCGAGAAGCTCGATCTGCGGATGATCGCCGGCAAGGTGATGATGGACCGCAACGCGCCTGATTACCTGACTGACACCGCCGAATCGAGCTACGCCGAGAGCAAAGCGCTGATCGAGCGCTGGCACGGCAAGGGTCGTCTGCACTATGCGGTGACTCCGCGCTTCGCACCGACCAGCACCCCGGAACAACTGACCCTTGCCGGGCAACTGCTCACCGAATACCCGGATCTGTACATGCAGACCCACATCAGCGAGAACCTCAAGGAAATCGAGTGGGTCAAGGAGTTGTTCCCGGAGCGCAAGGGCTACCTCGACGTTTACGACCACTACAAGCTGCTCGGCGAGCGCTCGGTGTTCGCCCACGGCGTGCACCTGTGCGACGACGAATGCGCGCGTCTGGCGGAAACCGGCTCGGCGATCTCGTTCTGCCCGACCTCGAACTTCTTCCTCGGTAGCGGCCTGTTCAACTTGCCGATGGCCGAGAAGCACAAACTCAATGTCGGCCTCGGCACTGACGTTGGTGGCGGCACCAGTTTCTCGCTGCTGCAGACGCTCAACGAAGCGTACAAAGTGATGCAACTGCAAGGTGCGCGACTGAGTCCGTTCAAGTCGCTGTACCTGGCGACCCTCGGTGGCGCACGAGCGCTGCGTCTGGAAGACAAGATCGGCAACCTGCAACCCGGTTCCGACGCCGACTTCCTGGTGCTCGATTACAACGCTACGCCGCTGCTGAGCTACCGCTTGAAGCAGACCAATAACATTGCCGAAACGTTGTTTGTGTTGATGACGCTGGGGGATGACCGCACGGTGCAGCAAACGTATGCGGCGGGTGCGTTGGTGCATCAGCGCTGAGTTTTCCCCACCCCATGATCATTCCCACGCTCTGCGTGGGAATGCAGCCCGTGACGCTCCGCGTCGCTGGACGCGGAGCGTCCCTAGAGGCGTTCCCACGCAAAGCGTGGGAACGATCAAAGGCATAAAAAATCCCCCGGAGGTATTCACCTCCCCGAGGGATTTTTATTGCCTGTCAGGACGCCATCGCGAGCAGGCTCACTCCTACGGTTGATCTTTGTTGCTCACACATTATGTGGTCACTGAAGATCCACTGTAGGAGTGAGCCTGCTCGCGAAGGGGTCGACTCGGTATCACTTAGAGTTTGGCCGCAGAACGCCCTGGCTTCTTGGTCTGCAACAAATGCGAGAACACCGCATGCAAATCATCCGACGCGCCTTCCTCGTCGAGGTTGAGCTTGCTGTCGATGTGATCCATGTGGTGCATCATCAAATCCACTGCCAGCTCGCCGTTGCGCGCTTCGATCGCGTCGATCAATTGCGTGTGTTCGTCATACGAGCAGTGCGAACGGTTGCCGCTTTCATACTGGGCAATAATCAGCGAGGTCTGCGAGACCAGGCTGCGCTGGAAGCTCACCAGCGGCGCGTTTTTCGCCGCTTCAGCGAGTTTCAGGTGAAATTCACCCGACAGGCGAATGCCGGCGCCGCGATCACCACGGGAGAAGCTGTCGCGTTCGTCGTTGACCATCTGGCGCAGTTCGGCGATCTGTTCGGCGGTGGCGTGCAGCACGGCCAATTCAGTGATCGCACGTTCGACCAGACGGCGCGCCATGAACACCTGACGCGCTTCTTCAACGCTCGGGCTGGCAACGACGGCGCCACGGTTCGGCCGCAACAGCACGACGCCTTCATGGGCCAGACGCGACAGCGCGCGGCGAATGATGGTGCGGCTGACCCCGAAGATTTCCCCCAGCGCTTCTTCGCTCAATTTTGTGCCGGGCGCCAGACGCTGTTCGAGGATGGCCTCGAAGATATGCGCGTAGACAATATCGTCCTGGGTTCCGCTGCGGCCGGCTTTGCCTGCTCGCGGTTGTTTCTTGAGGGGTTGCAACTGTTCGTTCATGGGCACTCGAGTCGGGAGAACTGCGGCGAATAGACCGTGACTGTAATACGGCACAGTAGGTCGCTGGCAAGTATCGCGTAAAAAACACCGCGATTGTACACAATGGATGGTGGCAACACGACTGTATGGCTGTTTGTGACCTCGGCTGTATTGCAACGATCCGTTACGATTGAGTTTAGGCTTGATCGCAGAATCCGCCGCCCACCTCATGTAGGAGCTGCCGCAGGCTGCGATCTTTTGATCCTGTTTTTTAAAAGCAACATCAAAAGATCGCAGCCTGCGGCAGCTCCTACAGGGGAATATCATCTGTAGAAGGAACACCGCTGTCATGAACGACGCCACGCACACTCAACTGCGCCCGCTGGCCGACACGTCGCCGTCGGCCATCGTCGCCGGGTTCATCGCGATGATGACCGGTTACACCAGCTCGCTGGTGCTGATGTTCCAGGCCGGGCAAGCGGCGGGCCTGACCAGCGGGCAGATTTCCTCGTGGATCTGGGCGATTTCGATTGGCATGGCGGTGTGTTCGATCGGCCTGTCGCTGCGCTATCGCACGCCAATCACCATCGCCTGGTCGACACCCGGCGCAGCACTGCTGATCACCAGTCTGGGCGGTGTCAGTTATGGCGAGGCCATCGGCGCCTACATCACTTGCGCCGTGCTGGTGACGATTTGCGGCCTGACCGGCAGCTTCGAGCGGCTGGTGAAAAAGATCCCGGCGTCACTGGCGGCGGCATTGCTGGCGGGGATTCTGTTCAAGATCGGCAGCGAAATCTTCGTCGCCGCGCAGCACCGTACCGGGCTGGTGCTGGGCATGTTCTTCACCTATTTAGTGGTCAAGCGCCTGTCGCCGCGTTATGCCGTGCTGGCAGCGCTGCTGATCGGCACCGCGCTGTCGGGCTTCATGGGGTTGCTGGACTTCAGCGGTTTTCATCTGGAAGTGGCGACACCCGTTTGGACAACACCGCACTTCTCGCTGGCGGCGACCATCAGCATCGGCATTCCGCTGTTTGTCGTGGCCATGACCTCACAGAACATGCCCGGCATCGCCGTTTTGCGCGCCGATGGCTACACCGTACCGGCCTCGCCCTTGATCACCACCACCGGCATCGCCTCGCTGTTGCTGGCGCCGTTCGGCTCCCACGGCATCAACCTCGCGGCGATCAGCGCAGCGATCTGCACCGGGCCGCACGCCCATGAAGATCGCAACAAGCGCTACACCGCTGCAGTCTGGTGCGGGATTTTCTACGGAATTGCCGGGGTGTTTGGCGCGACATTGGCGGCGTTGTTCGCGGCATTGCCGAAGGAACTGGTGCTGTCGATTGCGGCGTTGGCGCTGTTTGGCTCGATCATCAATGGTTTGAGCATTGCCATGAGCGAGGTGAAGGAGCGTGAGGCGGCGCTGATTACCTTTATGGTCACGGCGTCGGGGCTGACGCTGTTTTCCATCGGGTCGGCGTTCTGGGGGATTGTGGCGGGGGTGTTGACGCTGGTGATTTTGAATTGGCGTAAGGCTTAAGGTCAAAAGCCCCTCACCCTAACCCTCTCCCCGGGGGAGAGGGGACTGACCGAGGTGCTTGGAAGAAATACGCCGACGTGGGATACCGAGTCGAACTCAGGTATTGAACAGCTCGCAAATCGGCTCCCTCTCCTCCGGGAGAGGGCTGGGGTGAGGGGCAGACTCACCACAAATCCCAAACCGAACACCCAAACACCCAAACACCAGACGAAAAAAAACGGCGACCCCAAGGCCGCCGTTTTTTCAGTATCACTTAGCCGCGTTGATCGGCTTTTCCGGATACCAAACGTCCAGCAACGGGCTGACTTCATACTTGGTCAGCTCGGAGCGGGTTTTCAGCCAGGCTTCAACGGCAGCACGCTGCTCTTCGTTGACCGAGCCACGCTTCTGCAGGCAAACCAGACCGAAGTCGTCGCCGCCAACATAACCCAGACCGTTGGCTTCCATGGCTTCTTTGATGAATGCTTCGAGGAAAGCGTCAATGGCTTCTTCGGACAAGTCTTCTTTGAAGTCCAGGTTCAGTTCGAAACCCAGCTCTTGAAATTCATCAACGCACAGTTTTTTGCGCAGACGCTGGGAACGGTTAGTCGCCATTGGAACAATCCTCTTAAGTAAATACGGCGGGCACTTTACCAGTTTAAGCCGTCGATTGCCCGCCTCTGTAGACACAGCGGCTGACCGCCTGTAAAAAAATCAGCGAATCGCCACCCCGAGGACGGCACAATCGGTTACACCTTGGGGCATAATGCCGACACTTTCGTGACCACTGAGGACCTTTTCATCCATGTCCTCGTCTTTTTCCCCTCGGCTGTAGGGTTTTATTTCATATGATCAAATCGTTGCGTCCACTGTTTCTCGCCGGCCTTCTTCTGCCTCTGGCCCTGCCTGTTTCTGCTGCCACCATCAATACTTCCCTGACCCCCAACGTCGAAAAGGCCCTCAAGGCGAGCAAGTTGCAGCCCACCGCCCTGTCGCTGGTAATGGTGCCGCTCGACGGTCCGGGCACGCCGACCGTGTTCAACGCCGACGTGTCGGTCAACCCGGCATCGACGATGAAACTGGTCACCACCTACGCGGCGCTGGAAATGCTCGGCCCCAACCATCAGTGGAAGACCGAGTTCTACACCGACGGTGATCTCAACGGCGGCATCCTCAACGGCAACCTCTACCTCAAGGGTGGCGGCGATCCGAAGCTGAACATGGAAAAACTCTGGCTGCTGATGCGCGACCTGCGCGCCAACGGCGTCACTCAGGTCACCGGTGACCTGATCCTCGACCGCAATTTCTTCGTGCAACCGGTGTTGCCGGAATTCAACGATGACGGCAACGACGAGAACAAGCCGTTTCTGGTCAAACCCGACTCCCTGCTGGTCAACCTCAAGGCCCTGCGCTTTGTTGCCCGCAACGACAATGGCCGGGTGCTGATCTCGGTTGAACCGCCGATTGCCACCGTACGCATCGAGAACACCGTCAAGGCACTGAACTCCAAGCAGTGCACCGGCGGCGTGCGCTACAACCCGGTGCCGCAGGCTGATGGCAGCGTCACCGTGACCGTTGCCGGCCAGTTGGGTGAGGGCTGCAGCTCGCAGACTTACCTGTCGCTGCTTGACCACGCGACCTACACCGCCGGCGCCGTGCGCGCGATCTGGAAAGAACTGGGTGGCAGCATCCAGGGCAAGGATCGTCTGGCTGCGACCCCGGGCAACGCCAAACTGCTCGCGCGCGCCTACTCGCCGGACCTGGCGGAAATCATCCGCGACATCAACAAATACAGCAACAACACCATGGCCCAGCAGCTGTTCCTGAGCCTTGGGCAGAAATTCCGCAACGACGCCGACGGTGACGACGCCAAGGCCGGGCAACGCGTGGTTCGGCAGTGGCTGGCGAAGAAAGGCATCACCGCGCCGCACCTGGTAATGGAGAACGGCTCCGGTTTGTCCCGCGCTGAACGCGTCAGCGCCCGTGAGATGGCGGCCATGCTGCAAGCCGCTTGGCACAGCCCGTATGCCGCCGAATACATCAGTTCGCTGCCGATCGCCGGCACCGACGGGACCATGCGTAAACGCCTGAAGACGACTGCCATGCGCGGTGAGGCGCACGTCAAGACCGGCACCCTCAACACTGTGCGGGCGATTGCCGGCTTCAGCCGTGATGTGAATGGCAATACCTGGGCGGTGGTAGCGATTCTGAACGACAAGGCACCGTTTGGGGCATCGTCGGTGCTCGATCAGGTGCTGCTGGACCTCTATAAGCAGCCGAAACTGGCGCAGACCGCTTCGGTCCTTTAACAGCAAAAGATCGCAGCCTTCGGCAGCTCCTACACATAACCCTGTAGGAGCTGCCGAAGGCTGCGATCCTTTGATCTTCTGTGGGAGCGAACAGGCTCGCTCCCACATTGATTTAGTGGCAGGGTCTAACTCATCTGTTCGACGCGATCACGGCCGCGCTGCTTTGCCATATACACGCCCGAATCCGCGCGCAACAGCAACGCATCCGCACCCTCCCCCGGTCGCCAGCTGGCGATGCCGAAACTCGCCGTGATCACGCCGACCACATCCACCGGCGCACTGCGCAAGCCTTGCCACAACTCAACCGCCAGCGTGTGCGCATGCTCACCGTCGATGTCCGGGCAGAGTACCATGAACTCCTCGCCGCCCAACCGGCAGAACACATCGGTACGCCGCAGGCGATGACCGATGCGCTCGCACACCGCTTGCAGCACCCGATCACCGACGGCATGTCCGTACTGGTCGTTGATGCGTTTGAAGTGGTCAATGTCGAGCATGATCACCGACAGCTCGCCACCGCCGCGCTCAACCCGGGCCATTTCGGTGGTCAGGCGTTCCTGGAAATAACGCCGGTTGTGAATCCCGGTCAACGAGTCGGTCACCGACAGTGCGCGCAGTTCTTCTTCCACGCGTTTCAGGTCGGAAATGTCCGAAATATAACCGTGCCACAACACGCCGCCACCCGGCAGTTCTTCCGGCGTCGCCTCGCCACGCACCCAGCGCAGGCCGCGCGCGGGCAATTGCACACGGTATTCCTCGCGCCATGGGCTGAGGTTGTCTGCCGACGCGCGAATCGACGAGCGTACGCGCGTGGTGTCCTGCGGATGGATGCGGGTGAAGATCGCCTCGGCGTTGAACAGCAACACGTCCGGCTCCAGCTCGTAGATCTCGCGGATGCCATCACTGGCGTAGATCACGCTGAAACGCCCGTCGAATTCCATCTTGAACTGGTAGATGCCGCCGGGAACGTGCGCGCTGAGTTTCTTCAGCAGCACATCGCGCGCCGCCAGCACTTCGTGCACGCGCTTGCGCTCAGTGATATCGATGCAGATCGCCAGATGCCCAACCCACAAACCTTGCTCATCCAGCACCGGCGTGGCCAGCATGTTCACCGGCAGATGGCTGCCATCGCTGCGCACCAGCGTCCATTCCCGCGCCTCGTGACCGCCGACTTCACCGCCCTCGACCAGCATCGCGTGGCAGGTCGGAATACTTTTGCCGTAACGCGCACTCAACTCGGCAGCACGCGCCGTCAACTCGCGCGGCAGGTGCAGGTTTTCCAAAGTCATGTGCCCGACCACATCGACGCTGCGGTAGCCAAGCATCTGCTCGGCGCCGGGGTTGAAAGTGTTGATCACCCCGCGCAGATCGGTGGCGATGATTGCCACCTGCGTCGCCGCATTCAGCACGCCGCGCAGTTGCCCGTGGGTGCCGCGCAGCTCTTGTTCCCGCTCGTGCAATTCCTGCGTGCGCTGTTCGACCAGGCGCAAGGCGCGCTGACGCTGGCTGACCAGCACATACAGCAGCGCGCTGAGCAGCAAGCTGAGCAAACCACCGAGAATGATCACGCTGCCGACCGACGAATGGTTGGCCTGAATGAACGCATCGCTCGGCAGGATATCGACCTGATAGTCGTGATCGGCCATGCGCAGCAACCGCGTGGCGGACAGATCGCTCGGCGCCGGTTCATTGGTCGATTCGAACAACACCTCGTGCTGATCATTGGTCGACAGATCGAGAATGCGCACCGACAGGTAATCATGGAAGGCATCCGGCAAGCCGTCGGCCAACAGCTGACGCATGCTGATCACCGCCATCACGTAGCCGAACGCGCGCTGCTGAGCTTCGCGAGTGACCGGCGCCACCAACAGCACGCCACGCGCGTACGACGGCTCGATACTGACCAGATGCATCGGTTGCGACACCGCCAGACCGCCGAGCTTGTCGGCGCGTTGCAGGGTGTCACGGCGCAACGGCTGCGCCAGCAAGTCATATCCCAGCGGCGAGCCGAGGCGGCTTTGGGTCTGGCTGTACAACACCGGCACATATTCATCACGCAGCGCCGCCAGTTGCAGTTCACCCTGGGCATTCAGTTCGCGGATGGTGAAGGTGCTCAGGCCTTCATCGCGTACGCGCCGCTCAAACGCCGCGCGCTCGGCAGCACTGACCCGTAGCGCAAACGAATAGGCCTGGGTACGCAGTAATAAAGGTTGGGTATAGCCGTCGAATTCGGCGCGGGACACCGATTCGGAGTTGGCGAAGAAGCGGCGCAGGCCGTCGAGTCGCTGCTCTTGATCCTGAAAACGTTCTTCGATGCGGCTGTAACGCTCGTTGGCCAGCAGCTGAAAACGCTGCCGCAATTGTTGCTGAAACTGATTGAGCGTGCCCCAGGCGAGCAGCCCCGTGAGAATCCCGCCGGCGAGCAATACCAGCAGCGCGACCAGCCAGGCCGAGACTTCTTCGCTGATAAAACCCAGGATCTTTGGGCGCACGGGGTGCAACGACATAAGGGCAGCTCACTACGCCAGTGTTCCGGGGAAGCCCCATTGGCCATGAGTGAGTTATAGCTATTAGCCATTAATTTGGCTAGCACTGATCGGATCCAAGAGCCTTTAAGAATCAAGGCTCTGTGGATCCAATAGTGTCAAGCGTCAACGAGCCGTGATTTTCCAGGCGCGATGGATCTTGGTGTTGCGGGCGAAATCCGGATCGATGGTCTGTGCGCTGATTTCCTCGACCGCGTAACGCTCGGTGAGGTTCTCCTCCAACTGGAACTTGCGGAAGTTGTTGGAGAAATACAACACGCCACCCGGCGCCAGACGCGCCATGGCCAGGTCGATCAGCTGCACCTGGTCACGCTGCACGTCGAAGATGCCTTCCATGCGCTTGGAGTTGGAGAAGGTCGGCGGATCGATGAAGATCAGGTCGTACTCGTCGCGGCTGCTTTCCAGCCACGCCATCACATCGCCCTGCTCCAGACGGTTCTTGTCCGAGAAGCCGTTCAGCGACAGGTTGCGGCGCGCCCAGTCGAGGTAGGTTTTCGACAGGTCGACGCTGGTGGTGCTGCGCGCGCCGCCCTTGGCCGCGTGCACGCTGGCGGTCGCGGTGTAGCAATACAGATTGAGGAAGCGCTTGCCGGCCGCCTCTTTCTGGATACGCATGCGCATTGGCCGGTGATCGAGGAACAGGCCGGTATCAAGGTAGTCGGTGAGGTTGACCAGCAACTTCACGCCGCCCTCGCTGACTTCATTGAACTTGCCCTGCGCAGCCTGACGCTCGTACTGCTTGGTGCCGCTCTGGCGCTCGCGGCGCTTGACCACGACGCGGCTCTTGTCGACGTTGAGTGCCTGCGGAATCGCTGCCAGTGCATCGAACATGCGAGCCGAAGCTTTTTCCGGGTCGATCGACTTCGGCGCGGCGTATTCCTGGACGTGCACCCAATCGTGGTACAGATCGATTGCCATCGCGTACTCAGGCATGTCGGCATCGTAAACGCGGTAGCAATCGATGCCTTCGCGCTTGACCCACTTGCCCATCGCCTTGAGGTTCTTTTGCAGACGGTTGGCAAACATCTGCCCGCCTTCGCTCAAGCGCGGTTGCTCGATCACCGGCGCCGGGGCTGGCGTCGGTTTGATCGGGTTACCGTTCTTGTTGAACTTGCGCTCTTGCGGCTCGTCCGGGGTCATGTCGTAGGCTGCTTGCTCGCGCTCGGCCTGACGCTGTTCCGGGGTACGGCGCTCACCAGTGACGAACTGATCCGGCAGCACTTTGATCAACAGCAGTTTGCACGGCAGCGCGCCGTTCCAGAACGAATACTGTTTGTGGCTGCGAATCCCCATGCGCTTGCCCAGGTCCGGCGCGCCGGTGAACACCGCCGCTTCCCAGTTCAGGCAGGCCTGACGCAGACGCTCGCCAAGGTTCTGGTAGAGATACAGCAGGCTGGCTTCGTCACCGAGACGCTCGCCGTACGGCGGGTTGCAGATCACCAGACCTTTCTGGTTCTGATCCGGACGCGGCTCGAAGGTCGCAACTTCGCCCTGGTAGATCTTGATCCACTCGCTCAGGCCGGCGCGCTCAACGTTGTTGCGGCCCGGCTGAATCAGGCGTGGGTCAGCTTCGTAGCCACGAATCCACAGCGGTGGCTTGGCCAGACCGGCAGCGGCGCGTTCAGCGGCTTCTTCGTGAAGTTTTTTCCACAGCGCCGGGACGTGACCGAGCCACGCAGTGAAGCCCCACTGCTCACGGCGCAGGTTCGGCGCCATATCGGCGGCGATCATTGCCGCTTCGACGAGGAACGTACCCACACCGCACATCGGGTCAGCCAGCGCGCCGCCTTCGGCAGCGATGCGCGGCCAGCCGGAACGGATCAGGATCGCCGCCGCGAGGTTTTCCTTCAGCGGTGCCGCGCCCTGCTGCAAGCGATAGCCGCGCTGGTGCAGGCTGTGTCCGGAAAGGTCGAGGGAGAGGATCGCTTCGCCGCGATCCAGGCGCAGGTGGATGCGCAGGTCAGGGTTGAGCTTGTCGATCGACGGACGGTCGCCCTGCGGGGTGCGCAATTTGTCGACGATGGCATCTTTGACTTTCAAAGCGCCGAAGTGAGTGTTGTCGATGCCCGAGCCGTGGCCGCTGAATTCAACGGCGAGGGTGCCGTCGTTGAGCATGTGATCCTGCCATTCGATGTCGAGGACACCGTGGTAGAGGTCTTCAGCGTCTTTCATCGGGAAACGCTTGAGCACCAGCAGCACACGGTTGGCCAGACGCGACCAGAGGCACAGGCGATAAGCGGTTTCCATGGTCGCCATGCCACGCACGGCGGAAGTGTGCTCGCGCGCTTCTTCAAGGCCAAGCCCGACGGCTTCCTCGATAAGCAGGCCTTCAAGGCCTTTAGGGCAAGTGAGGAAGAGTTCGAAACGGTCGGACATGGTATTTCCAGAGCCTTTGGCTAGTGAATCGGCAACGCATTGCCGATCCGGTTTTCAATCAGGCGCTTTTCTAAAAGAGCGCCCGCGTGGCACGAAGGTGTGCCGTTCCATCCCCGCTGCTCGGGTTAAAAGAGCTTAGATGCCGGGACAGATAAAAAAGTTGATGAAACAAAAAGTCTTAAAGCGACCCTTCGTCGCTTAGTACCCCAGCGCAAACGTGGGTCATTCTCACTAAAGAATTAAGCCCATCATCCAGCGCGGGGCCGATCATACCGGGGTTTGCTCAATAAACGTTCAATAAATACGCGGTTACTTATCGCTATAGCACCCTTTTCGTTACGTGCTTATGACAAAACGGTCATTCCATCGGTGTGACTCATTGGTTAGAACTGATCACAGGTTGACGTCGCAACGGCGTCAACACCTTGGCTCGCCACGCCGGCAGCGAGCCGCACCATGGCAGGTTGTTTTCTGCCCGACCTCGGTTGAGGTCAACGCGACACAAACAGTCAACAAGTGAGGGAAACACCCTATGAGAAGACTTAAGCGTGATCCGTTGGAAAGAGCATTTTTGCGCGGATATCAATATGGCGTTGGTGGCAAATCCCGTGAGCTTTGCCCATTTACTCTACCGTCGGTACGTCAAGCCTGGATTAACGGCTGGCGAGAAGGACGCGGCGACAACTGGGACGGTATGACCGGCACTGCGGGAATCCACAGACTCAACGAACTTCACGCCGTCGGCTGACACAGGGCATTAATTCCGACACGACAATCTGAATTTGTAACGACTTACCATGCACGTCCTTCCCGGACGGCGGGCTGCGGCCCAGGGGCTCCTTCGCGGAGCCCTTTTTTATGCCCGAAAACTGATGCACATCTCATGTAGGAGCTGCCGCAGGCTGCGATCTTTTGATCCTGTTTTTTAAAATCAAAATCAAGATCAAAAGATCGCAGCCTTCGGCAGCTCCTACATTGATCAGGTCAGCCTGGGTTATTTGCGTAGGGTGGCGATGGCGTCTACCGACTCGCGGATCAGTGCAGGGCCTTTATAGATGAAGCCGGAGTAGATCTGCACCAGGCTCGCACCCGCGAGAATTTTCTCCGCTGCATGCTTGCCTTCAGTGATGCCGCCAGCGGCAATGATCGGCAAACGCCCAGCCAACTCACCCGCCAGCACCTTCACGGTATTCGTACTCTTCTCACGCACCGGCGCGCCGGACAAACCGCCCGCCTCGTCGCCATGCTCCATGCCTTCAACGCCGACACGGCTCAGGGTGGTGTTGGTCGCGATCACCGCGTCCATGCCGGTTTCGATCAGCGCTTGCGCGACCTGCGCGGTTTCTTCATCAGTCATGTCCGGCGCGATCTTGATTGCCAGCGGTACATGCTTGCCATGACGCAAGGCCAGTTCGGCGCGGCGCGTGGCCAGATCAGCCAACAATTGCTTGAGCGAATCGCCAAACTGCAGGCTGCGCAGGCCCGGGGTGTTGGGCGAACTGACGTTGACCGTCACGTAGCTGGCGTGGGCATAAACCTTGTCCAGGCAGATCAGGTAATCGTCGACCGCGCGTTCAACCGGTGTGTCGAAGTTCTTGCCGATGTTGATGCCCAGCACGCCTTTGTACTTAGCCGCAACCACGCGCGCCAGCAGGTTATCGACACCGAGGTTGTTGAAACCCATGCGGTTGATGATCGCCTCGGCTTCCGGCAGGCGGAAAATCCGTGGTTTCGGGTTACCCGGCTGCGGACGCGGGGTCACGGTGCCGATTTCGACAAAACCGAAACCCAACTGTGCGAAGCCGTCGATGGCCGCGCCGTTTTTGTCCAGACCGGCCGCCAGCCCCACCGGGTTCGGAAAGTCGATACCCATGACGGTCACCGGCACGTTCGCCGGCGCCTTGCACAGCAAGCCATTGAGGCCCAAACGCCCACCCGCGCCGATCAGATCCAGCGACAGATCGTGGGAAGTTTCCGGGGAAAGTTTGAACAACAGCTGACGGGCCAGGGTGTACATGGGCGGCGATGACTCGGGCGGCGAAAAGAGGCGGCGATTATAGCCGGGCATGGGCCTGCGGCGCGAGGCGCACGCGTAAATCGCTGACGCTGGCATATGCCTTGCACTTTCTTCGTTATCAGCTCGCAGGCCAATGGCGGCAAACGGGCAAGGACAATGGCGTCGTCCCTGGGTTTTGCCTGCGCAAAGTCCAGGACGGCGTTTTTTTTGAGGTGGCGTTGGATGAATGAACCATCAGTGGGGCCGCTGGCCTGGGTCAACGGCAGCGATGCGCCGGAAAAAAGCGCGATCAACCTTGGTTTCATGGCCCTGAGCGATTGCGCTTCGGTCGTCGTCGCTGCCACTCAGGGCTTTGCTCAGCCCTATGGGCTGACCCTGAACCTCAAGCGCCAGGCTTCCTGGGCGAATCTGCGCGACAAGCTGGTCAGCGGTGAACTCGATGCCGCCCACAGCCTTTACGGCCTGATATACGCGGTGCATCTGGGCATCGGCGGCGTTGCCCCGACCGACATGGCGGTACTGATGGGCCTGAATCAGAACGGCCAGAGCCTGAATCTTTCACACGACCTGCAAAACCTCGGCGTGACCAGTCCTGAAGCGCTGGACCGGCACGTGCACCAAAGCCGCGCAAAACTCACCTTCGCGCAGACCTTCCCAACCGGCACCCACGCGATGTGGCTGTATTACTGGCTGGCGAGCCAAGGCATTCATCCGTTGCAGGATGTCGACAGCGTGGTTGTGCCGCCGCCGCAAATGGTCGCGCACTTGCAGGCCGGGCGCATCGACGGTTTCTGCGTCGGCGAACCGTGGGCTGCCAGCGCGGTGCAGCAGGATCTCGGCTTCACCCTCGCCACCAGCCAGACCATCTGGCCCGATCACCCGGAAAAAGTCCTCGGCTGCACCCGCGAATTCGTCGAGCAATACCCCAACACTGCGCGGGCGTTGGTGATGGCGATCCTTGAAGCCAGCCGCTTCATCGAAGCAAGCCCGGAAAACCGTCGCAGCAGCGCGCAATTGCTCAGCGCACAGGAATACCTCGACGCGCCCGTGGCCTGCATCGAACCGCGCTTTCTCGGTGACTACGCCGATGGCCTCGGCAATCGCTGGCAAGATCCGCACGCGCTGCGCTTTCACGGCAAAGGCGAAGTCAATCTGCCGTATCTGTCCGATGGCATGTGGTTCATGACCCAATTCCGGCGCTGGGGTTTGCTGCGCGAAGATCCGGATTACCTCGCCGTCGCCCGCCAGGTTCAGCAACTCGATCTCTACCGCGAGGCAGCCACGGCGGTCGGCGTTGCAGCGTGGGGAGCCGAGATGCGCAGCAGCCAGTTGCTCGACGGCAAACTCTGGGACGGTAGCGACCCGGCCGGTTACGCGCGCAGTTTCAAGCTGCACGCGTTGAACGACGACACCGCCCTTCTCGCCCATCGCTGACAGGAGACCGCGAACATGTTGCGCATTCTGCTGATCAACGACACGGCAAAAAAAGTCGGCCGCCTGAAAGCGGCGCTGACCGAGGCCGGTTTTGAGGTCATCGACGAATCCGGCCTGACCATCGACCTGCCCGCGCGCGTCGAAACGGTGCGCCCGGACGTGATCCTGATCGATACCGAGTCACCGAGCCGCGATGTCATGGAGCAAGTGGTGCTGGTCAGCCGCGACCAGCCTCGACCGATCGTGATGTTCACCGACGAACATGACCCGGGGGTGATGCGTCAGGCAATCAAGTCTGGGGTCAGTGCCTACATCGTCGAGGGCATTCACGCGCAGCGTTTGCAGCCGATTCTTGATGTCGCGATGGCGCGCTTCGAGAGCGATCAGGCGTTGCGCGCGCAGTTGCAGGCCCGTGATCAGCAGTTGGCCGAGCGCAAGCGCATCGAACTGGCCAAAGGGTTGCTGATGAAGATGAAGGACTGCAATGAGGAAGAGGCTTACACCCTGATGCGGCGCCAGGCGATGAGCCGGCAGCAGAAATTGATTCAGGTGGCGGAGCAGATTATTGCCATGAGTGAGTTGCTTGGCTGAGGTGTTCTAACCACTGAACGCCCCTCACCCTAGCCCTCTCCCAGAGGGAGAGGGGACTGATTGGGGGATGCTCGGGAAATAGGCCGGCCTGTAGCTTTCTGCTGTGAATCCGTAATCGACTCGGTTTCCCAAGTCGATGTCTGGCGCCAGACACCTCGGTCAGTCCCCTCGCGAAGTACGCCGGCCTGTAGCTTTCTGCTGTGAATCCGTAATCGACTCGGTTTCTCAGGTCGATGTTTGGCGCCAGACACCTCGGTCAGTCCCCTCTCCCTCCGGGAGAGGGCTAGGGTGAGGGGCTTTTGATTTTCCGGCTGTTGGCACAAATCTCGCTAAGCATCCCCTCAGGTAACCAACGGCGGTTGCCCCACCCACGACAAAGACGTCGCTCACCCCGTTCGCCCCTCCGGCGAATCAGGTAGCGGCGTTTTTGCGTTTTGGCCCCACAGACCGGGGCCGGTGGTGCGGCCGTGGCGGCGCCCCACCTGCTGTTGCATGACTCCTTTCGAGACTCTTTTCAGCTGAGGTGCGCGATGAATTCAAGCTTCTGGAAATCCGGCCACACCCCGACCCTGTTCGCGGCCTTCCTCTATTTCGACCTGAGCTTCATGGTCTGGTATCTGCTCGGCCCGTTGGCGGTGCAGATTGCCGCTGATTTGCACCTGACCACGCAACAACGCGGCCTCGTCGTCGCCACGCCGATCCTCGCCGGTGCGGTACTGCGCTTCATCATGGGCATGCTCGCCGATCGGCTGTCGCCGAAAACCGCCGGGCTGATCGGTCAGGTCATTGTGATTTGCGCGCTGTTCGGCGCCTGGAAAATCGGCATTCATAGCTACGAGCAGGCGTTGATACTCGGCCTGTTCCTCGGCATGGCTGGCGCGTCGTTCGCCGTGGCCCTGCCGCTGGCCTCGCAATGGTATCCGCCGCAGCATCAGGGCAAAGCCATGGGCATCGCTGGTGCGGGCAACTCCGGCACCGTATTCGCCGCGCTGCTGGCGCCTGTGCTGGCCGCCTCGTTCGGCTGGAGCAACGTCTTCGGCTTCGCTTTGATTCCGCTGGTCCTGACGTTGGTGCTGTTCGCCTGGCTGGCGAAAAACGCGCCGGAGCGGCCAAAAGCCAAAGCCATGACCGACTACTTGAAAGCCTTGGGCGACCGTGACAGTTGGTGGTTCATGTTTTTCTACAGCGTCACGTTCGGCGGCTTCATCGGTCTGGCCAGCGCCCTGCCCGGCTACTTCAACGATCAATACGGTTTGAGCCCGGTGACCGCCGGTTACTACACCGCGGCCTGCGTGTTCGGTGGCAGTTTGATGCGTCCGTTGGGCGGCGCGCTGGCTGACCGTTTTGGTGGCATCCGCACCCTGTTGGCGATGTACACCGTGGCCGCGATCTGCATCGCCGCCGTCGGTTTCAACCTGCCAAGTTCCTACGCCGCGTTGGCACTTTTCGTCTGCACCATGCTCGGTTTAGGGGCAGGCAACGGTGCGGTTTTCCAACTGGTGCCGCAGCGTTTTCGTCTGGAAATCGGCGTGATGACCGGACTGATCGGCATGGCCGGCGGCATTGGCGGTTTCGCGTTAGCAGCCGGCATGGGCGCAATCAAACAGAGCACCGGCAGTTATCAACTGGCGCTGTGGTTGTTCGCCAGCCTCGGCGTGTTGGCATGGTTTGGCCTGCACGGCGTCAAGCGTCGCTGGAGAACCACCTGGGGTTCGGCAGCGGTGACGGCGGCGCGGGTCTGAGCCGTCGATGGCCCTGCAACTGAGTTTCGCCGAAGCCAGCGCCACCGGTCCGCGTGCAGAGAATCAGGATGCTTTGCGTTCGGTAACACCGGCGCCGGCGCTGGCGGCGAGCAAAGGTTATCTGTTCGCCATTGCCGACGGCGTCAGCCAGTGCGCCGATGGTGGCCTCGCCGCACGTTCGACCTTGCAGGCCCTGGCGCTCGACTATTACGCCACGTCGGAAACCTGGAGCGTGGCGCAGGCACTCGATCGCCTGCTGCTCGCGCAAAATCGTTGGTTACAGGCCAATGGCGGTGGGCAACCGTTGCTCACCACTGTCAGTGCTTTGGTCATGCGTGGTCGGCGCTTTACCTTGGCGCACGTAGGAGATTGCCGGGTGTATCGCTGGCACGCCGACGGCTTGCAGCGAGTCACCGAGGACCACGTCTGGGAGCAGCCGGGCATGCAGCACGTGCTCAAGCGTGCGCTCGGGCTGGATCAGCATCTGGTGCTGGATTTTCTCGACGGTGAATTGCGCGAGGGCGAGCGTTTCGTAATGCTCAGCGACGGAATCTGGTCGACGCTCGGAGATACCGCGATTGCGGCGATTCTGCGTGATCAGCCGGATCTCGACAGCGCCGCACATACCTTGGTCAACGCCGCGCATCTGGCCGGCAGTCAGGACAACGCCAGTGCTTTGCTGGTGCGCGTCGATGCGGTCGGCGAGGCGGCCATTGGCGACGCGCTGATTCATCTGAAGCAATGGCCCTTGCCGCCACCACTGAAACCTGGGCAGTCGTTCGAAGGCTGGCAGGTGCAAGGCATCGTCGCGCAGAGCCAGCAATCATTGCTGTATCGAGTGCTGGATGGACAAGGTCAGACCTGGCTTCTGAAAACCCTGCCCACGCGCTCCGTCGATGATTCCTACGCCGGGCAAGCATTGCTGTCCGAGGAATGGTTTCTGAAACGGGTGGCCGGGCGGCATTTTCCTGAAGTCCACCCGTGCACTCAGCGTCAGCATTTGTACTACGTGATGCGCGAATATTCCGGGACGACGCTGGCACAGCTTGGGCCTCTATCTTTGGCGCAATGGCAGGACATCGCCGAACGGCTGCTGCGTGCGGTCGGGTTGCTGCATCGACGGCAGATCCTGCATCGCGACATCAAACCGGAAAACCTGCATCTAGGTGACGACGGCGAACTGCGTTTGCTGGATTTTGGCCTGGCGTATTGTCCTGGGTTGTCCGAAGACGCGCCGTCGACGTTGCCGGGAACGCCGAGTTATATCGCGCCGGAAGCGTTTCGCGGTGATGCGCCGAGTGCGCAGCAAGATTTGTATGCGGTAGGCGTCACGCTGTATTCCTTGCTGACGGGGCATTATCCCTATGGCGAAATCGAAGCGTTTCAGCGACCGCGCTTTGGCCTGCCGGTGAGTGCCAGCTGTTATCGACCTGACTTGCCGGAATGGCTGGCGCAGAGCCTGGAACGCGGGGTGGCGGCTGATCCGCAGCAGCGATTTGAAACGGCTGAAGAATGGTTGTTGGTGCTGGAACAGGGTGAGCGGCGCAGTTTGAGTGTGCGGCCTCTGCCGTTATTGGAGCGTGAGCCATTGAAGGTCTGGCGGACGATGGCGTTGCTGGCCTTGCTCGGGAATCTGGTGCTGCTGGTTTTGTTGTTTCATCACTGAACCGCGTCGCGGCCATCGCGAGCAGGCTCACTCCTACATTTTGAAATGCATTCCCCTGTAGGAGTGAGCCTGCTCGCGATGACGCCCACCCAGTCACCAAAAATCCATCTATCTGAATGCCCCACGAACGAGCAACCCGCTTCGAATCAGTGCAAAAAATCCACGCTCAAAATCCATCTCTCCCAATAAACGCGCCGCCGTCCCCACTTGGCACAACCACTGCATTACCCCATTCAACATACACATAAAGCCCAACCTTCAACGACGAAGGCTGCGCTTCCCGAGAGAACGGGACCAGGACAAAGGCGTCCTCGCTAGGCAACTAGCGGGACGCCTTTTTTTGTTTGTGCAAAATTTCTCGAGCAAGGCCTGATTGCCCACAAGAGGCCAGCCGCAGCTCCCCGGAGAACCTGATGAAAAAACTCAAACTGGTGATGATCGGCAATGGCATGGCCGGGGTCCGCACCCTCGAAGAGCTGCTCAAACTGAGCAACGAGCTGTACGACATCACGGTTTTCGGCGCCGAGCCGCACACCAATTACAACCGCATCCTGCTCTCGCCGGTATTGGCCGGCGAGCAGACTTTCGAAGAGATCGTGCTCAACGACCTCGACTGGTATCTGCAAAACAACATCAAGTTGCTGCTCAACCGCAAAGTGGTGGAGATCGACCGGGTCAAACGCCGGGTGATCGCCGAGGACGGCACCGAGGCCGAATACGATCGCCTGCTGATCGCCACCGGTTCGACGCCGTTTATTCTGCCAATCCCCGGCAACACCCTGCACGGCGTGATCGGTTACCGCGACATCGCCGACACCCAGGCGATGATCGACACCGCCAAAACCCACAAGCACGCGGTGGTCATCGGCGGCGGCCTGCTCGGTCTCGAAGCCGCCAACGGTCTGATGCTGCGCGGCATGCACGTCACCGTGGTGCACATCGGCGAATGGCTGCTGGAGCGGCAACTGGACAAAACCAGTGGCCAGTTGCTGCAAAGCGCCCTCGAATCCCGTGGCCTGCATTTCCGTTTGTGCGAACAAACCCAAGCCCTGCACGACGCCGGCAATGGCCGGGTCGGCTCGGTGCAATTCAAGAACGGCGACATCATCCCCGCCGATCTGGTGGTGATGGCAGCCGGCATTCGTCCCAACACCGAACTGGCGGAAAAGGCCGGCATCCCGTGCAATCGCGGGATTCTGGTCAATGACACCCTGCAAACCTACGATCCGCGCGTCTACGCCATCGGCGAGTGCGCCAGCCATCGCGGCATTGCCTACGGTCTGGTCGCGCCACTGTTCGAACAGGCCAAGGTCTGCGCCAACCATCTCGCACAACTGGGTTTCGCCCGTTATCAGGGTTCGGTGACGTCGACCAAACTCAAAGTCACTGGCATTGACCTGTTTTCCGCCGGCGACTTCATGGGCGGCGAAGGCACCGAGACCATCACCCTCTCCGATCCGATTGGCGGCGTGTACAAAAAACTGGTGATCAAGGATGACGTGCTGGTCGGCGCCTGTCTGTACGGCGATACGGCAGATGGCGGTTGGTATTTCCGACAAATTCGTGAGAATCACGCCATCGGCGAGATCCGTGATCACCTGATGTTTGGAGAAAACGCACTCGGGGATGTAGGACATCAGGGCCAGGACAAAGCCATGGTCATGGCCGACACTGCCGAAGTCTGCGGCTGCAACGGCGTGTGCAAAGGCACCATCGTCAAAGCGATTCAGGAACACGGCCTGTTCAGCGTCGATGAGGTGAAGAAACACACCAAGGCTGCCAGCTCCTGTGGCTCGTGCGCCGGGCTGGTCGAGCAGATCCTGATCAACACCGTCGGTGGTGCGGCCGACGTCAAACCGAAAAGCGAAAAAGCCATCTGCGGTTGCAGCGATCTCAACCACGGGCAGATCCGTCAGGCCATCCGCGAACAACATCTGCTGACCATCGCCGGCACCATGAGCTACCTCAACTGGCGCACCCCGAACGGTTGCGCAACGTGCCGTCCGGCGCTCAACTATTACCTGATTTCCACCTGGCCCGGCGAAGCCAAGGACGACCCGCAATCGCGCCTGATCAACGAACGCGCTCACGCCAATATCCAGAAGGACGGCACTTATTCGGTGGTACCAAGGATGTGGGGCGGCGTGACCAACCCCTCGGAACTGCGGCGGATTGCCGATGTGGCCGACAAGTACAACGTGCCCATGGTCAAGGTCACCGGCGGCCAGCGTATCGATTTGCTCGGCATCAAGAAGCAGGATTTGCCCGGCGTCTGGAAAGACCTCGACATGCCGTCCGGCCATGCCTACGGCAAATCCATCCGCACCGTTAAAACCTGCGTCGGCAGTGAGTTCTGCCGTTTCGGCACGCAGAACTCGACGCAACTGGGCATCGAGCTCGAGCACGATCTGTTCAACATGTGGTCGCCGCACAAAGTGAAGCTTGCTGTCTCCGGATGCCCACGCAACTGCTCGGAAGCGGGCATCAAGGACGTAGGAATAATCGGCGTCGACTCCGGTTGGGAGATGTACATCGGTGGCAACGGCGGGATCAAAACCGAAGTTGCCGAATTCTTCGTCAAGCTGAAAACCGCCGAGGAAGTGCGCGAATACAACGGCGCCTTCCTGCAGCTGTATCGCGAAGAAGCCTTCTACCTCGAACGCACCGTGCACTACCTGCAACGGGTCGGCATGGAGCACATCAAGAAAGCCGTGCTGGAAGACCCGGAGCGCCGCAAGGCCCTGAACGAGCGCCTGCAATTCTCCCTGTCATTCGAACAGGATCCGTGGAAAGAACGCCTGGCCCAGCCGCAACTGAAGAAAGAATTTGACGTGATCCCGGTGAAAAACCTGGAGGTGCCGGCATGAACTGGCTCGATATCTGTGCTCTCGAAGAGATCAACGCCCTCGGCTCGCGGATCATTGCCGGGCCAAAAGGTGACATCGCGATTTTTCGTACAAGTGACGATGAGGTTTTCGCCCTCGACGACCGCTGCCCGCACAAGGGCGGGCCGTTATCGCAAGGCCTGATCTACGGTAAACGCGTCGCTTGCCCGCTCCACAACTGGCAGATCGACCTGCAATCCGGTGAAGCCCAGGCGCCGGACATCGGTTGCGCGCATCACCATCCGGCGCGGGTCGAAAACGGTCGGGTGCAGTTGGCCCTGCGGGAAGCCATCTGATGAACCGCCAGACGACCGCCTCGACCTGCTGTTATTGCGGGGTCGGCTGCGGCGTGCTGATCGAGCATGACGGCGAACGTATTTTCGGCGTCAGCGGCGATCCGGCGCATCCGGCCAACTTCGGCAAACTCTGCAGCAAAGGCTCGACGCTGCACCTGACCGGCGACCTCGCGGCCCGCGCGCTATACCCGGAATTACGTTTGGGAAAAAACCTGGCGCGCAGTCGCACGGATTGGGACACCGCGCTGGAACATGCTGCCAACGTGTTCGCCGAGACCATCGCCGAACACGGCCCGGACAGCGTAGCGTTCTATATCTCCGGGCAACTGCTGACCGAGGACTACTACGCCTTCAACAAACTGGCGCGGGCGCTGGTCGGCACCAACAACATCGACAGCAATTCACGCTTGTGCATGTCGTCGGCGGTGGTCGGCTACAAGCGCAGCCTTGGCGCCGATGCGCCGCCGTGCAGCTATGAAGATCTGGAGCTCAGCGATTGCGTGATGATCGTCGGCAGCAACATGGCCTACGCCCATCCGGTACTTTTCCGTCGACTGGAAGAGGCAAAATCGCGCCGCCCACAGATGAAAGTCATCGTCATTGATCCACGCCGCACCGACACCTGTGACCTCGCCGATCTGCATCTGGCGATTCTTCCCGGCACCGATGTCGCTTTGTTCCATGGGATTTTGCACCTGCTGTTGTGGGAAGACTGGATCGACCGTGAATTCATCAAGGCGCACACCGAAGGCCTCGCCGAACTGAAGAGTCTGGTACGCGATTACACCCCGCAGATGGTGTCGCAACTGTGCGGGATCAGCGTCGAGCAATTGCAGCAATGTGCCGAATGGGTCGGCACGTCACCGAGTTTCCTGTCGCTGTGGTGCATGGGCTTGAACCAGTCCACCGCCGGCAGCGCGAAAAACAGCGCATTGATCAATCTGCACCTCGCCACCGGGCAAATCGGTCGGCCCGGTGCAGGACCTTTCTCTTTGACCGGTCAGCCGAATGCCATGGGTGGCCGCGAAACCGGCAGCCTGTCGAATCTGTTACCGGGCCATCGCGACGCGGCCAACCCTGAGCACCGCGCGGAAGTGGCGGCTTATTGGGGTGTCGATCGGTTGCCGGAAAACACCGGACTGAGTGCCATCGAACTGTTCGAACAGGTGCGCAACGGCAAGATCAAGGCGTTGTGGATCGCCTGCACCAACCCTGCGCAATCGATGCCCGATCAACACTCGGTGCGGGCAGCGCTTGAGGCCTGCCCGTTTGTGGTCCTGCAAGAAGCCTTTCGCACCACCGAAACCGCGGCGTTCGCCGATCTGCTGCTACCCGCCGCCAGTTGGGGCGAGAAAGAAGGTTCGGTGACCAATTCCGAGCGGCGAATTTCCCACGTGCGCAAAGCCATTCTCCCACCTGGCGAAGCGCGTCCGGATTGGGCGATCACGGTGGATTTCGCACAACGGCTGGAGAAACGTCTGCGTCCCGCTGAATCGAGCCTGTTCAAATTCGATCAGCCGTGGCAGTTGTTCGATGAATTCATAGAGCTGACACGCGGGCGCGATCTGGATATGTCCGGGATCAGCCACGCCTTGCTCGACCAGATCGGGCCGCAACAGTGGCCCTTCCCCACCGGCGCCCGGCAGGGAACCGTGCGCCTCTATGAAGACGGCGTTTTTCCTACGGCCAACGGACGCGCGCAGTTCATTGCCGAGCCGTATCGCGCGGCCAAAGAGCAGCGTGACGCGCGCTTCCCGTTGACGCTGATCACCGGCCGCCTGCGCGATCAATGGCACGGTATGAGCCGCACCGGCACCGCTGCGCAGTTGTTCGGGCATGTCAGCGAAGCGGTGCTGAGCCTGCACCCGGACGAATTGCGTCGGCAGCGTTTGCAGCCGGGCGATCTGGTCAATCTGAAAAGTCGTCGCGGCGCGGTGATCGTCGCGGTCGGCAGCGATGACGGTGTAAGGCCGGGCCAGGCCTTTTTACCGATGCACTGGGGCGACCGGTTTCTCAAGGGCGGCGTCAACAGCCTGACCCTGTCGGCCTTCGATCCGTTGTCGAAGCAGCCGGAACTCAAACACAGCGGCGTGCGCCTGGAACCGGTGAATTTGCCTTGGCAGCTTTTCGCACTGATCGAGGGTGATGTTCAACGGCATTTCGAGACGCTACGACCGCTCTGTGAGGCGTTTTCCTACGTAAGTCTCAGCCTTGTCGGACGTGAACGATCGGCATTGCTGATACGTGCTGCCAGCAGCGAGGCGCCGAATCCGCAATTGCTCGGTGCTATCGACCAGTGCCTGTCACTGATCGACGGGCCGGTATTGGCCTATGACGATCCGCGTCGGGCGATCGGTAAACGGGTGCGCATCGAAAACGGCCGGATTACGGCGATTCGACTGGCCGGCGAAACCCTCGCGCAACATTGGTTGCAAAGCCTGTGGCTGGAGGGCCGTGCCGACGAGCAGTTGCGGCGTTGGCTGCTGGCGCCCATGAGTGCGCCACCGGGGAGCGTCGGCGGGCAGGTCGCCGTGGATAAAACCCTGTGCAATTGCAGGAACGTCAGCTTCAACGCGGTCTGTGCCGGCATTCGCCAAGGCCTGGATTTGCAGGGTTTGAAAAACAATTTGGGCTGCGGCACGCAATGCGGCTCGTGCGTCCCGGAAATAAAGCGCTTGCTGGCTGCCGAGTTGCAGCCGGTCGCCGTCATCTGATGAGGAACACTGCATGAATGCAAAAGTCTGGCTGGTGGGCGCAGGCCCCGGCGACCCGGAACTGTTGACCCTCAAGGCCGTGCGCGCATTGCGCGAGGCGGCGGTGGTGCTGATCGATGACCTGGTCAACGACGCGGTGCTTGCGCACTGCCCTGGCGCGCGAATCATTGCCGTGGGTAAACGCGGTGGCTGCCGCTCGACACCGCAGGCGTTTATCCATCGGTTGATGCTGCGTTATGCCCGCCAGGGAAAGTGCGTGGTACGCCTCAAGGGTGGTGATCCGTGCATTTTCGGCCGTGGCGGTGAAGAAGCGCAGTGGATGCGTGAACGCGGGGTTGAAGTGGAATTGGTCAATGGCATTACCGCCGGACTGGCCGGGGCGACGCAGTGCGATATTCCGCTGACGCTGCGCGGTGTGGCGCGCGGCGTGACGCTGGTGACGGCGCACACCCAGGACGACAGCCAGTTGAACTGGCAGGCGTTGGCGCAGGGCGGCACGACGCTGGTGATTTACATGGGCGTGGCCAAGCTGGGCGAGATTCGCGATCAGCTGTTGGCGGGCGGGATGGCGGCGGATACGCCGGTGGCGATGATCGAGAATGCTTCGTTGCCGGAGCAGCGGGAATGCCGCAGTGATCTGCGGGGCATGGGAGAGGATGCGTGTGCGTTTGGACTGAAAAGCCCGGCGATTCTGGTGATTGGTGCGGTGGCGGCTGTTGCTGAAGAGCAAAAGATCGCAGCCTGCAGCAGCTCCTACAGCACGTGTGCAGATTTCATGCAGGAGCTGCCGCAGGCTGCGATCTTTTAAAGCTTCAAAGCCAAATCGCAGGCAAAGAAAAGCCCGGCCTAAGCCGGGCTTTCCTCAGAGCGGCAGCTAATTACTTAGCTTGAGCTTCAACCTGCGCTTCTACGCGACGGTTTACAGCGCGGCCAGCTTCAGTTTTGTTGTCAGCAACTGGGCGGGATTCGCCGTAGCCAACAGACTGAACGCGGGACGATTCAACACCGTACTGGTTGGTCAGAACTTGCTTAACGGCGTTTGCACGACGCTCGGACAGTTTCTGGTTGTAAGCGTCAGGACCGACGGAGTCAGTGTGACCTTCAACAGTAGTGGTGGTGGATGGGTACTGCTTCATGAAGTCAGCCAGGTTCTTGATGTCGCCGTAGCTGTTGGTTTTAACAACAGACTTGTCGAAATCGAACTTAACGTCCAGCTCAACACGAACAACTTCAGCAACTGCTGGGCAGCCATCAGCGTCAACAGTTACGTTGGCTGGGGTGTCCGGGCACTTGTCAACGTTGTCGCAAACGCCGTCGTTGTCGCTGTCGGAGCAGACTTCAGCTGGTGCTGGAACTGGAGCAGCAGCAGGCTTGGAGCCGCCACCGAAGTTCACACCGATACCAACGCTAGGAGCCCACTCGGTGTCGCCCTGGTCGATATTGTATTGAGCTTCAACGCCAGCACGGGCGTAGAAGTTCTCGGTGAAGTACAGCTTGGCACCAGCGCCAACGTTGGCGAAGGTGGAGCGGTTACGACCGGACTCGTTCTGACCGATGCTCTGATCGGAGAAACCAGCCGAAACGTATGGACGGACCATGTCGCCTGGGTTGTTGAAGTGGTACAGAGCGTCCAGAGCGGTGTTGGCGCCCTTGATGTTACGGCCGTTGTCGGCACGTACGTTGTGCACTTCGTCGTAGCCCAGACGCAGTTCAACGTCGTCGGTCAGGAAGTAACCAACCGAACCACCGAAGAGGTTGCCGTTGTTCTTGAAGTTACGAGCGCTGTCGAATTGTTCTTTCTTTGCGAAGCCTTCGATTTCAACTGCGCCTTGGCCTTGTGCCAGAGCGCCGAACGAAGTGGCGGCAATCAGAGAACCAATGGCCAAGCCAAAGGTGTTTTTCAGTTTCATACGTTAAATCCCCATCTGGTGATTGTGAAGCAGTCCCGCAAACCGGGGGACAACTCGGCGGCAAGTCTATCAGAACTTGCCTACACGTAAGAGATATTTGCGCTGAACTAAGTTTCAGCAATGCCTGCAAATTTCTCACGCAATTTATCTAGAGCACGTTTGTATCGCATTTTTGTCGCACTCAAACCCATGTGCATGATGTCTGCGATCTCCTGAAATTCCAGCTCTGCGACAAATCGTAGCACCAGAATTTCGCGGTCGATCGGGTTCACATACACCAGCCAGCGATCGAGTCCGCCCTTCTCCTCGGCTTTAGGCGTCTTTTCTTCAGACGCTTCCTCGAGGGGGTCAAGACTCAATGCGTCCATCAAGCGACGCTTTCGCCGTTCCTTCCGATACTGCGTAATACATTCGTTGTACGTGATGCTATATAGCCATGTCTTGAACTTCGATTTCCCCTCGAAGTTCTTCAGGCCATACAGCACCTTCAACATGACTTCCTGACAGACATCGTCCGCGTCGCGATCGTTCCCAAGATATCTCGCACAGACGTTAAATAATGTTCGCTGGTAACGCCGCATCAGTTCTTCATAAGCGCGCGTTACGTGAAAAAGCTCGGTATGCGAGCGCGCGACCAACTCCTCATCAGAGAGCTCGCGGGGGTCGTAGCGCGTAGATAGCGTTTGGGCTTTATTCAAAACAAGTCGTGCCGACAGTCAGGTCAATGTCCACCGCAACCAGCATCAGCTGGCATTTTGCGGCGGCATACATTAGCAGGGTTTGCCGGATTAGCGGCTACTCACATGCTGTTCCAGCAGGATCCGATTGGAGAGTGAGACTAGCTCACCTTCATCGGTCAGCAATGTGGTTTTAACCGTGCCGATCTCTTCGATCTGGCCTTCGACCTCGCCAACACGCACTTGTTGCCCAACCTGATCCACCTCACGCACATAGATTCCCGCAAGAATCTGACCGGCAATTTCCCGGCTTCCCAAACCCATGGCCAGCGCAACCGCCAGACCAACGGTAATCAATACAATGACAATCACATGGTTCAGCAGGTCGGTCTTGACCTCAAGCTGACTGATCGCGACCGAGATGCTGATGATGATTACCAGCCCCTGAGCAATTCGCCCAAGCCCTGAAGCGTAGTCGAGCCCTACGCCTTCTGCCGCCCCGCGCACCAGCCCGTTGGCCAGTTGCGCGAGCAAAACACCTACCAGCAACACCAGGGCCGCACCGAATACTTTCGGCAAATACAGCGCCAACATATCCAGCGTAGCTGAAACTCGCTCAAGTCCAAGGGATTCTGCTGCAGAAACCAGGAAAATCAGCAGAACGAACCAATAGACGATTTTGCCGATGAGCGTCGAGATCGGCACTTGCAGCCCCGCGCGCGACATCAACTTGGTCAAACCGGTGCCGCCCATCAGGCGATCGAGACCCAGTTTGGCGAGCAATTTGGACAGCAAGGTATCGAGCAGCTTGGCCACAACGAAACCCAACAGCAGCACGACCAGTGCGCCGAACAGGTTCGGAATGAAGTTGGCTACTTTGGTCCACAACGCAGTCATTGCAGTGACGAGGCTCTGAGTCCAGAGGTCGAGTTCCATATTCAATCAGCCTTATCAGCAGTGCGAGCGGTAGGTTTACGAAGACGGGAAACCGGCGAGACATGCGCCGATCCATTATTCAGGGCAATCATCAGCGCGGGCAGCCAGCGGCCCAGCAGGCTGAACAGATCACCGGCGCCGACCTGGCGGTTGGCGGTTTTGAGTACGCGGCCCAGACAGGCATCGTCGTCGCGGCTGGACGGCGAAGCGTTGAGCATGTCACGCAAAGACTGTTCAAACGGATCGTGCATACGCACCTCTCGTGATGTCTGTGAAAGACGCGGGCAGATTTGCTCGGGTCACATGCGCCATCTTCAGACCCAGCGCAAACGACGAAATAACCACCACTGACCGAAGGCCAGGGCGAGCACCGTCAAACAGGCGATCAGGAAACCATAAGGGCTGCTGGAGAAGGGAATTCCGCCAACATTTATACCCAGCAGACCGGTGATGAAACTCATCGGCAAAAAGATGCAGGTGATGATCCCGAAGCGATACATCGTGCGGTTCATGCGCTCGCTCAAGCGCCGGTCTTCCGCCTCCAGCACAAGCCCCACGCGCTCTCGGGTCAATTCGAGCTCTTCGAGGTAGCGCGTCAGGCTGTTGTTCAATTCGTTCCAGTAGTCGGCATCGTCATCGACGAACCACGGCATTTTTATCCGCGTCAGTTGGCCGAAAATATCCCGCTGCGGTGCCAGGAAACGCTTCAGTCCGGCAGCCCTGCGCCGGATGTGCAAAATGGCCCCATGCTCGGGGGTGTACCGTTCGTCGGCATCCATCTTTTCTTCTTCCTCATCGGCGATTTCCGAGAGGCAAGTGACCAGATCCTGCACCTTGTTGGTGAGGAACTGGGCCAGATAAAGAATCAGTTCCGACGCGGTTTTCGGGCCTTTGTCGTCGGCCAGTTCCGACAACAGTTCATCGGTGGCGCGCAATGGCCGTAACCGCAGGGAAATCACCCGTTGCGCGGAGGCGAAAATCCGCACCGAGACCATGTCTTCCGGCTCGGCACCCGGATTGAGGTTGACCCCTCGCAGAAACAACAGCAGCTCGGAGTCCGGCAGCGGCAACAAACGCGGTCGGGTGTTCTCTTCCAACAGCAGATCGCAGGTGAATTCGTTGAGACCGCTGGATTTGCGCAGCCAGGTCTGGGTCTGCGGATGGCTGCGATCCCAATGCAGCCACAGGCTTTCGTGAGCCTGCAACTGCAAATCGTCGAGCTCAGTCCGGGCTATCGAACGCGCACCGCCTTTACCGTCCAGCACCAGGGCATGCACCAGCCCCCATTGCGCGTTTTCTTCCTCGAACATCCGCATCCCTTTGTCGAAATCTTATTCAGGCATTTTCAGCGGACTCGGCGAGATGATCACGCCGTTGTTGTCCGCATAAATGTATTGGCCCGGGTGGAACGTCACGCCGGCAAACGTTACCGGGACGTTAAGGTCGCCGATGCCGCGCTTGTCGGTTTTCATCGGGTGGCTGGCCAATGCCTGCACGCCCAGATCGGTCTGCGCGATAACGTCGACGTCACGGATGCAGCCGTAGATCACCAGCCCTTCCCAGCCGTTTTTGGCGGCCTTCTCGGCGAGCATGTCACCCAGCAATGCACGGCGCAGTGAACCGCCGCCGTCGACCACCAGCACCTTGCCATTGCCCTTGAGATCGACTTGTTCCTTGACCAGCGAGTTATCTTCGAAACATTTGATGGTCACGATTTCGCCGCCGAAGGAATCACGGCCGCCGAAATTGCTGAACATCGGTTCCAGCACCTGCACCAGCTCCGGATAGGCGTCGCACAGGTCAGGCGTGAGGTAATGGTTCATCGAAAAACTCCTGTAACAAGGAAGACGATCAGGGATGACGCACTCTTTTGAGACGAGTTCCGGTGGTCGCTGTTTACCTTAGTTCATGCAATGGTCGCTGAACCAACCTGAACAAACGCTGAAACGTAATCGCTAAACAGCCACCCAATATGACCAGAACCAAACAATCCGTCATATCTTAGCCGCAAGCCGACTCGAACGAAATGGCCTTTTCCGAGCCTTCAGCTCAGACCGCCGCGGCCAGATCGGGCTTCTCGCCGAGCAATGGCGACGTTTGATCGCTCAGCCAGCGCGCCACCAACGGCCAGACTTCAGCTTGCGCCGCTTTGCTCACCAACATCTCGACATGGCCGAAATTATCGTGGAAGCCCTGCTCGCGCCCCAGATTGATGAATTGCTTATGCTCGGAACCAACCTGCTCGAACAGTTTGCGACACGCCCACGTCGGATCCTGATGATCGCCCGCCGCACTCACCGCCAGCACCGGCACCTGAACGTCGGCCAGCCCTGCCCACCAATCCTTGTCCTTATCGCCAAAACGCCCGAACAAGCCGTACCAGCGCATGCTTTCGATGGCCAGCCCGATCGGCTCGTCTTCCGGGCCGCGCTTGAGACGCGAACCGGACAATTGCGCAAAGCGCTTGAGAATAAAGCGCCCGCTCCACTCCAGCGGCGGGATTTTCAGCGGCCAGTAAGTGCGGCTGACCTGCGTGCCAAAAAACGCCGCCGAGGCTACGGCGGGCTCGCCAAGGTATTCGCCACCCAGCGCCGCCGCCAGCGTGATGCCACCCAGCGAATGACCGATCCAGTGTGGCACTTGCCCGCTCTGCTCACGCACGAACGCGGCAATTGCCGGCAGATCGTAGCGCGCGTAGTCCGCGACACGGTTGCGCCGATATTCCTCGTTGCGTTGCGACAAGCCGTGGCCACGCATCTCCGGAATCCACACGTCGAAGCCCAGCCGCGTCAGGTACGCGCCCAATCCCAGGCCTTTGGGAGAAAACCAGAAGCGTCGATTGGAAAAACTGCCATGCAACAGAATCACCGGCACACCGCGTGGCGCCGAGTCATCGGCCATGCCCAGACGGGTGACGGCGATCTCCACGGACCAGTCCGGGCTGTTGCCGGGTTTCAAACGATAGACGTCTTCGCTCAGATCACCGCGCCGTTCGGCGCTGATCAGGGCGACAGGAAATAGGTTGCTGCTGCTTTGCATAATGCTCTTGCACAAAAAAGGGCGGCATCTACAGGAGCCCGCCCTACTTGAATCTCAAAGCCCTGCCCTTTGTAGGAGTGAGCCTGCTCGCGATTTCGGTGTATCAGCCAACATTTATGGCGATGGTGTGCCGTCTTCGCGAGCAAGCCCGCTCCCACAGGGGGAGTGGGCCGCTTACATACTCATTAAGCCTGCGCTTGGCCTTCGGCAAGGAAGAACCAGGTTTCCAGCACGGAGTCCGGGTTCAGCGACACGCTTTCGATGCCCTGCTCCATCAGCCATTTGGCCAGATCCGGGTGATCCGAAGGACCCTGACCGCAGATACCGATGTACTTGCCAGCCTTGTTGCACGCGGCAATCGCGTTGGCCAACAGCTTCTTGACCGCCGGATTACGCTCGTCGAACAGGTGCGCGATGATACCGGAGTCGCGGTCCAGGCCCAGGGTCAGCTGAGTCAGGTCGTTGGAACCGATCGAGAAACCGTCGAAGAATTCGAGGAATTCTTCAGCAAGGATCGCGTTGGACGGCAGTTCGCACATCATGATGATGCGCAGACCGTTTTCGCCGCGCTTCAAGCCGTTTTCGGCGAGCAGATCGATGACCTGGCTGGCTTCGCCCAAGGTGCGCACGAACGGCACCATGATTTCGACGTTGGTCAGGCCCATCTCGTTGCGTACACGCTTCAGCGCGCGGCATTCGAGTTCGAAGCAGTCACGGAACGATTCGCTGATGTAACGCGAAGCGCCACGGAAGCCCAGCATCGGGTTTTCTTCTTCCGGCTCGTAGAGCTTGCCGCCGATCAGGTTGGCGTATTCGTTGGACTTGAAGTCCGACAGACGCACGATGACTTTTTTCGGCGTGAACGCTGCAGCGAGGGTACTGATGCCTTCCACCAGTTTGTCGACATAGAAACCGACCGGATCGTCGTAACCGGCGATGCGCTTGTCGACGCTGTCCTTGATTTCCTGTGGCAGACCGTCGTAGTTCAACAGCGCTTTCGGGTGCACCCCGATCATGCGGTTGATGATGAATTCCAGACGGGCCAGGCCGACACCGGCGTTCGGCAGCTGCGCGAAGTCGAAGGCGCGATCCGGGTTGCCGACGTTCATCATGATCTTGAACGGCAGCTCCGGCATGGCATCCACGGAGTTTTTCTTGATGTCGAAGCCCAGTTCGCCTTCGAAGATGTAACCGGTGTCGCCTTCGGCGCACGAAACGGTCACGCCCTGGCCATCCTTCAGCAGTTGGGTGGCGTTGCCACAACCAACCACTGCCGGAATGCCCAGTTCACGGGCGATGATCGCCGCGTGGCAAGTACGGCCGCCACGGTTGGTGACGATGGCACTGGCGCGCTTCATCACCGGTTCCCAGTCCGGGTCGGTCATGTCGGAAACCAGTACGTCGCCCGGCTGGACTTTGTCCATCTCGGAGACGTCCTTGATGATCCGCACTTTGCCGGCGCCGATGCGCTGGCCAATCGCGCGACCTTCAACCAGCACGGTGCCGGTTTCCTTCAACAGGTAACGTTCCATGACGTTGGCCTGGGTGCGGCTCTTCACGGTTTCCGGACGGGCCTGCACGATGTACAGCTTGCCGTCGTCACCGTCCTTGGCCCACTCGATGTCCATCGGGCACTGATAGTGCTTCTCGATGATCATCGCTTGCTTGGCCAGCTCGCTGACTTCAGCGTCGGACAGGCAGAAACGTGCACGCTCAGCCTTGTCGACATCGACAGTCTTGACCGAACGACCGGCCTTGGCCTCGTCGCCGTAGATCATCTTGATCGCTTTGCTGCCCAGGTTGCGACGCAGGATCGCCGGACGACCGGCTTCCAGCGTGCCCTTGTGGACATAGAATTCGTCCGGGTTCACCGCGCCTTGTACGACGGTTTCACCCAGGCCGTAGGCGCCGGTGATGAACACGACGTCACGGAAACCGGATTCGGTGTCGAGGGTGAACATCACGCCGGCAGTACCGGTTTCCGAACGCACCATGCGCTGCACGCCAGCCGACAGGGCGACCAGTTTGTGGTCGAAGCCCTGGTGCACGCGGTAGGAAATCGCACGGTCGTTGAACAGCGACGCGAACACCTCTTTGGCGGCGCGGATAACGTTTTCCACACCACGGATGTTCAGGAAGGTTTCCTGCTGACCGGCGAACGAAGCGTCCGGCAAGTCTTCGGCGGTGGCGGAAGAACGCACGGCCACGGCCACATCAGGGTTGCCGGCCGACAGCGCGGCGAACGCGGTGCGGATCTCGGCATTGAGTTTTTCAGGGAATTCGGCGTCCATGATCCATTGACGGATCTGCGCGCCGGTCTTGGCCAGGGCGTTGACGTCGTCGACGTCGAGCGCGTCGAGGGCCGCGTGGATCTGGTCGTTGAGGCCACTCAGTTCGAGGAAATCACGATAAGCCTGAGCCGTCGTGGCGAAGCCGCCGGGGACCGAAACACCGGCGCCTGCCAGGTTACTGATCATCTCGCCCAGGGATGCGTTCTTGCCCCCCACATGCTCAACATCGTGTTTGCCGAGCTTATCGAGGGAAACTACGTACTCTACCAAGGTGATCTCTCCACTAACTGTGTTGGAAAAGCTCAGAAACCGGCTGCTCGGGGGAGCGTTGGCCGGTTGTATGGCCTGGACCTGGAAAATAAGTGAGAATGCGGGCCAGTCGCGGCCGACAAATCGCGCCTATCATATCCAAGATTGATGACTAGCTTAAGGCCCAAGGTGCAAATGAAACGATCTGCTTTCTTCATCTCCGATGGCACCGGCATCACTGCCGAAACCCTGGGTCAAAGCCTTCTGGCGCAGTTCGAAAACATTACCGTCAGCAAATTCACGCGACCGTACATCGACAGCGTTGAAAAAGCGCGGGCCATGGTACAACAAATCAACAAAGCCGCTGAAACCGACGGCTTTCGTCCGATCATCTTCGACACCATCGTCAATCAGGACATCCGTGAGATTCTCGCAACGTCCAATGGTTTCATGATCGACATTTTCTCGACCTTCCTCGCCCCGCTGGAGCAGGAACTGACCGAGCATTCTTCCTACACCGTCGGCAAATCCCATTCCATCGGGCACAACTCCAATTACATGGAGCGCATCGAGGCGGTGAACTTCGCCCTCGACAACGATGACGGCGCGCGCACGCACTATTACGACAAAGCCGACCTGATACTAGTGGGCGTGTCGCGTTGCGGTAAGACACCGACGTGCCTGTACATGGCCATGCAGTTCGGCATCCGCGCGGCCAACTATCCGCTGACCGAAGACGACATGGAGCGCCTGACCCTGCCAGCCGCCCTGCGCGCGCATCAGCACAAGCTGTTCGGCCTGACCATCGACCCGGATCGCCTCACCGCAATCCGCAACGAGCGCAAGCCCAACAGCCGCTATTCGAGTTATGCGCAGTGCGAATTTGAAGTGCGCGAAGTGGAGAACCTGTTCCGCCGCGAGAACATTCCGCACATCAATTCGACGCATTTTTCGGTGGAAGAGATTTCGGCGAAGATTTTGGTGGAGAAAGGCGTCGAACGACGCTTCAAATAACCCCGCAAACCTCCTGTAGGAGCTACCGCAGGCTGCGTTTTTTTGATCTTGTCTTTTAAAAACAGAATCAAAAGATCGCAGCCTGCGGCAGCTCCTACAGGGGATTGTGTTGTGTCAGGGCATTTGCCAGAGCTTCAAACCCCGCCAGCAACAAACGGTCATCCCCCACCGCATTGCACACACTCACCCGAATGAATTGCGGCACCGCGCCATGCCCGACCGCAAATGATTCGGCAGTCGCCACCAGATAATTGTTCTCCTTCAACTCGGCCGCAATCTGCGACGCCCGCCACAACTCAGGCACTTCTATCCAGAAATGCGGGCTGTAGGTGTGAGTCTTGTAATTCAGGCCCTTGAGCACCGGCGCGACCAACGTCTTGCGCCGGCCGATCTCGCTAATCTGTTCATCCAGCAAATGCTCGGCCATGCCGTTTTCGATCCACAGGCTCGCCACTTCCATCGATAACGGATTGGCCATCCAGCAGGTGCTGCGAATGGCTGAACTGATCCGCCCGATCAACGCTTGCGGTGCATGCAGATAACCCACGCGCAATCCGGCGGAAACCGCCTTGCTCAGGCTGCCGATCAACACCGCGCGCTCCGGCGCGAAGTAACTCAGTGGCAGCGGACGCTGGCGGTCGAGTACGGCGTGGGCTTCGTCTTCCACAATCAGCAGATTGTGCTGGCGGCAGACGTCGGCAATCGCCTCGCGCCGTAGGACCGACATCATCGCCGCTGTGGGATTCTGGATGGTCGGCGTGCAATACAGCGCCGATACCCGATGCTGACGGCAAATATCTTCCAGCGCTGAGGGCAACAGTCCTTCGTCGTCCATTGCAGCACCGATAAGTTTTATCCCGAGCTGGCGTGCGACGCTGATCAATCCCGGGTAGGACAAATGCTCGGTGACAACGCTGTCGCCGGCCTTGAGCAGCCCCATCAGCGCGCAGAGCAAACCATGCTGACCGCCGTTGACGCACAGCACCTGATCGGCGTGCGGCACGAAGTCGCCATGGCTGAGCCAGACCGCCCCCGCCACCCGATGCCGCGCCATGCCGCCCTCGGCGGTGTACCCGGTCAATTGGCGCAACACGCCCGGCTCATTGGCGAGATCCTGCAGGCTCTGGCTCAGGAAGGTGGTTTCCTGCCCCGGAATCGGCTGATTCCGACTCATGTCGAAGCAGGTTGGCGGCTCATCGCTGACGTTGCGAAAGCCTTTGTCCTGCGCCCGCTCCATCCCACGCTGGGACACATAAGTGCCATCGCCGACGCGAGCGACGACCAGGCCGACACGTTCCAGCTCACCGTATGCACGACTGATGGTGCCAATGGTCACGCCCAGGCTGTCGGCCAACAGCCGGTGCGGCGGCAACTTGCAGCCAACCTCGATCACGCCTTCATCAATCGCCTGCGCGACGCCGTCGGCGAGGCGCTTGTACTTCACACCGACGCCGTTGACGAGACCGTCACGGAGGATTGACACCATGGCAATACTTACTTTGACAGTCATTGTCACCCCGAATAGCGTGCTGAAAACAGGTTTAATCAGCAATAAACCTTTTCATTGATCAGGTCAATTCCACCGTTCGGAGCTTGCCGCCATGTCGACCGCCATCAGCACCCCCATCAACATCAGCAAACCCTGGCTCGCCGGATTGCTCACCAGCGTGCTGTTCCTGATCGTCTGCCTGAGTTGGGGCACGACGTGGCTGGGGATCAAGATTGCTGTTGAAAGCGTGCCGCCACTGACCGCCGCCGGCCTGCGTTTTCTGATCGCGTTTCCGCTGTTCCTCAGCTTCGCCCTTTTGCGCAAGGAACCGCTGCTGTTTCCGCGCCAAAGCCGCTGGTTTTTTGTCTTCGTCACGCTGAGCTACTTCAGTCTGCCGTATTACCTGCTCAACTACGGCGAGATGCACGTGTCGTCCGGCCTGACGGCGCTGCTGTTCAGTTGCATGCCGGTGTTCATCCTGCTGTTTTCCGCGCTGTTTCTGCGCGAAAAAATCTACCCGTCGCAAATGCTCGGCATCGCCATCGGTTTCGGCAGTCTGTTCATGATCATTCGCAGCCAGGGCCTGCATCTGGATCAGGCGGAATGGCTGGGCGTACTGGCGATTCTGTGTGCGGCGGTGATGCATGCGCTGTGCTACGTGGTGACGAAAAAACACGGCAGCGCGATCAGCGTGATCACCTACAACACGCTGCCGATCGGCATTGCCGGGGCGATGTTATTTATTGGCGGCTTGAGTGTTGAAGCGCCGGTGTTTAGCGACGTGACCACACGTTCGTGGGGTGCCCTGCTCTACCTGGGACTGGTGGCGTCGGTGGGCGGATTCATCGTTTATTTTTTGCTGCTGAAACGCCTGAGCCCGATCATTCTGTCGTTCGTGTTTATCATCTTCCCGGTGTTCGCCGTGATCATCGGCGCCTGGTATGAAGGGCAGACATTGTCGCGGGAATTGATGATCTATTCGGCGATCCTGTTGAGCGGGTTTGCCATCACCAAATTGCCCATCGAAAAATGGCGGACACGGTCCGTGTAGGAGCTGCCGAAGGCTGCGATCTTTTGATCTGGATTGTAAAAAACAAGATCAAAAGATCGCAGCCTGCGGCAGCTCCTACATGGGCGTGGTTGTAACTTCAGAGGGCGAACAGGTCGACGAAGCGGTTGACCGGGGTGGACTCGAGTCGGGTTTGATCCTTGCACAGTGTGAAAATTTCGCCACTGCGCTGCCCGGTAAAACGCGTCGTGAGATTGGCTTTGAACTTGTCCTCCAGCAATGGAATGCCCTCGGCACGGCGACGGCGGTGACCAATCGGGTATTCCACCACAACGTTTTCAGTGCTGCTGCCATCCTTGAAAAACACCTGCACGGCGTTGGCAATCGAGCGCTTGTCGGGCTCGAGATATTCGCGAGTGAAACGCGGTTCTTCGACGATGACCATTTTTTCGCGCAGCACATCGATGATCGGATGCGCACGGTGGAAATCGTCTTCGTATTGCTCAGCGACCAGATTGCCGAACGCCAATGGCACTGCGGTCATGTACTGGATGCAATGATCGCGGTCGGCGGCGTTGGCCAGCGGCCCGACTTTGGAAATGATGCGGATCGCCGATTCGTGGGTGGTGATGACGATCCGGTCAATTTCGTGCAGGCGATTGCGCACTTGTGGGTGCAACGTCACCGCTGCTTCGCAGGCGGTTTGCGCATGGAACTCTGCGGGGAAGCTGATCTTGAACAGGACGTTTTCCATCACGTAACTGCCGAACGCGCGCGCGAAAGTGAACGCGCGTTTGTCCTGCGGTTTCAGCGCCAGATCGTTGTTGGTGTGGCTGAACAGCACGTCATAAAAGCCCCACTGTTTTGCCGTCAGCACCCCGGGAATGCCCATCTCGCCGCGCATGGCGATGTCGGCCAGGCGCACGCCACGACTCGACGCATCCCCGGCCGCCCAGGATTTGCGCGAACCGGCGTTCGGTGCATGACGATAAGTGCGCAACGCCTGCCCGTCAGCAAACGCATGGGACAACGCCGACAGCAGTTGCTCGCGATTGGCGCCCATCAGTTTCGCGGTGACCGCCGTTGAGGCGACTTTCACCAGGATGACGTGATCGAGTCCTACACGGTTGAAGGAGTTTTCCAGGGCGATTACCCCTTGAATCTCGTGCGCCATGATCATCGCTTCGAGCACATCGCGAACCGTCAGCGGTGCTTCAGCGTTGGCCACGCGTTTCTGCGACAGATGATCGGCCACCGCGAGAATTCCGCCGAGGTTGTCGGAGGGATGGCCCCATTCGGCGGCGAGCCAAGTGTCGTTGTAGTCGAGCCAGCGGACGATGCAGCCGATGTCCCACGCGGCTTTGACCGGGTCGAGGCGATAGGACGTGCCGGGAACGCGTGCGCCAAACGGCACGATGGTGCCCTCGACGATTGGCCCAAGATGCTTGGTGCATTCGGGGAAACGCAGCGCCAGCAGGCCGCAACCCAGCGTGTCCATCAGGCAGTTGCGGGCGGTGTCGAGGGCTTCGGCAGAGGTGACTTTGAAGGTGAGGACGTAATCGGCGATGTCCTGCAGGACAGGGTCGTAGTCGGGGCGGTTGTTCAGGTCGACGTTGGCGCTCATTGCGGTTCTCCTGTGCGGGAATGATGAGTGGTGCGGTCTTCCTCAGGGCTTGGCTGGGTTGGTCTGGTTGATTGCAGGTCTGGGGTGCCTGCTTGTTTTGGGTTTCTTCAGTGGGTGGCCCCTCACCCTAGCCCTCTCCCGAGGGAGAGGAAACTGATTGGGGGATGTTGTAGAGGTTCGCCGACGTGATCGATCTGCGCTGAATCCGTAATCGATCTGGTCAATGAACAACTTCAAACACCTCGATGCCCTCTTGAATCCATAATCGACTCGATCTTTCAGGTCGCTATACAACCTCAGACACCTCGGTCGGCCCCTGAATCCATAATCGCCTCAATCTTTCAGGTCGATGTACAACCCCAGACACCTCGGTCGGCCCCCTCTCCCTTTGGGAGAGGGCTGGGCGGGCGGCGTTCCGATGAGGGTAAAACTTTCGAATCAGAAGGAATCTCCGGGGACGCGGACGTAGCCTTCCATGAGGACGCGCGCGCTGCGGCTCATGATCGCTTTTTTGACGACCCATTCGCCGTTTTCCAGACTGGCTTCAGCACCGACGCGCAACGTTCCGGACGGATGCCCGAAGCGCACGGCATTGCGTTCAACGCCACCCGCCGCGAGGTTCACCAACGTGCCGGAAATGGCTGCGGCGGTGCCGATCGCCACAGCCGCCGTGCCCATCATTGCGTGGTGCAACTTGCCCATCGACAACGCACGCACCAGCAAATCCACATCCCCGGCAGCAATCGCTTTGCCACTGGACGCCAGGTAATCCGCAGGCTTGGCAACGAACGCAACTTTCGGCGTGTGCTGCCGTTTCGCCGCTTCATCCAGATTGGCAATCAGGCCCATGCGCAGCGCGCCGTAAGCACGAATCGTCTCGAACATCTGCAGCGCTTGCGGATCGCTGTTGATCGCGCCTTGCAGTTCGGTGCCGGTGTAACCGATGTCTGCGGCGTTGACGAAAATCGTCGGGATGCCGGCGTTGATCATCGTCACCTTGAACGTGCCGACACCCGGCACTTCCAGCTCATCGATCAGGTTGCCGGTGGGGAACATCGAGCCACCGCCGCCCTCTTCGTCCGCCGCCGGGTCCATGAATTCGACTTGCACTTCAGCGGCCGGAAAAGTCACGCCGTCGAGTTCGAAATCACCGGTTTCCTGCACCTCGCCATTGGTGATCGGCACATGGGCGATGATGGTTTTGCCGATGTTGGCCTGCCACACGCGCACCACCGCAACACCGTTGTGCGGAATGCGGTTGGCGTCGACCAAGCCATTGCTGATGGCGAACGAACCGACCGCTGCCGAGAGGTTGCCGCAGTTGCCGCTCCAATCCACGAATGGCTTGTCGATAGAGACCTGGCCGAACAGGTAATCGACGTCGTGATCAGCCTTGAGGCTTTTCGACAGGATCACGGTTTTGCTGGTGCTCGAAGTCGCGCCGCCCATGCCGTCGATCTGCTTGTCGTACGGGTCAGGGCTGCCGATCACGCGCAGCAAAAAAGCGTCGCGAACCGGGCCGGGAATCTGCGCCGCTTCGGGCAAATCCTTGAGGCTGAAAAACACGCCTTTGCTGGTGCCGCCGCGCATGTAGGTGGCGGGGATTTTGATCTGCGGTGCGAAAGTAGCTGCGTGAGCCATGGTGCTCCTTAACCACAGGCGTGAGACCGAAATCTCACGCCTGCATCAGTAGATTTAAACGGCAACCGCCGACTCTTCGAGGAAGTCCTGGGCGAAGCGTTGCAACACGCCGCCGGCCTCGTAGATCGACACTTCTTCGGCGGTATCCAGACGGCAGGTCACCGGCACATCAACGCGCTCACCGTTCTGGCGATGGATCACCAGCGTCAGATCCGCACGCGGTTTGCGCTCGCCGATCACGTCGTAGGTTTCGCTGCCGTCGATGGCAAGCGTGTGCCGGTCGGTGCCCGGCTTGAACTCCAGCGGCAACACGCCCATGCCCACCAGGTTGGTGCGGTGAATGCGTTCGAAACCTTCGGCGGCAATCGCTTCGACACCGGCCAGACGCACACCTTTCGCCGCCCAGTCGCGGGACGAGCCCTGACCGTAATCGGCGCCGGCGATGATGATCAGCGGCTGCTTGCGTTCCATGTAGGTTTCGATGGCTTCCCACATGCGCATCACTTTGCCTTCCGGCTCGACGCGCGCCAGCGAACCCTGTTTGACCTTGCCGTTTTCCACGACCATTTCATTGAACAGTTTTGGGTTGGCGAAGGTTGCGCGTTGTGCGGTCAAGTGGTCGCCACGGTGGGTGGCGTAAGAGTTGAAGTCCTCTTCCGGCAGGCCCATTTTCGCCAGGTATTCGCCGGCGGCGCTGTCGAGCATGATTGCGTTCGATGGCGACAGGTGATCGGTGGTGATGTTGTCCGGAAGCACCGCCAGCGGGCGCATGCCCTTCAACGGACGGGCGCCAGCCAGTGCGCCTTCCCAGTACGGCGGACGGCGGATGTAGGTGCTCATTTCGCGCCACTCGTACAGCGGCGTGACTTTCGGGCCGGTGTCTTCGTGGACGGCGAACATCGGAATATAGACCTGACGGAACTGCTCAGGCTTGACCGACGATTTCACCACGGCGTCGATTTCTTCGTCGCTCGGCCAAATGTCCTTCAGGCGGATTTCCTTGCCGTCGACCACGCCCAACACGTCTTTCTCGATATCGAAACGGATGGTCCCGGCGATGGCGTACGCGACCACCAGTGGCGGCGAAGCGAGGAACGCTTGCTTGGCGTACGGGTGGATGCGGCCGTCGAAGTTGCGGTTACCGGAAAGCACGGCGGTGGCGTACAGATCGCGGTCAATGATCTCTTGCTGGATCACTGGATCGAGCGCGCCGGACATGCCGTTGCAGGTGGTGCAGGCAAAGGCGACGACGCCGAAACCGAGCTGTTCCAGCTCAGTGGTCAGCCCCGCTTCGTCGAGGTACAGCGCGACGGTTTTCGAACCCGGCGCCAGCGAGGATTTCACCCACGGCTTGCGGGTCAGGCCAAGCCTGTTAGCGTTGCGCGCGAGCAGGCCAGCGGCGATCACGTTGCGCGGGTTGCTGGTGTTGGTGCAACTGGTGATGGCGGCGATGATCACGGCGCCGTCAGGCATTTGCCCGGGGATTTCTTCCCACTGACCGGAGATGCCTTTGGCCGCCAGATCCGAGGTCGCGACGCGGGCGTGCGGGTTGCTCGGGCCGGCCATGTTGCGCACCACCGAGGACAGATCGAAGCTCAAACCACGCTCGTATTGCGCGCCTTTCAGGCTGTCCGCCCACAGGCCAGTCAACTTGGCGTATTGCTCGACCAACTGCACTTGCTGGTCTTCACGACCGGTGAGTTTCAAGTAATCGATGGTCTGCTGGTCGATATAGAACATCGCCGCCGTGGCGCCGTATTCCGGGGCCATGTTGGAGATGGTTGCGCGGTCGCCGAGGGTCAGCGCAGCAGCGCCTTCGCCGAAGAACTCCAGCCACGCGCCGACGACTTTCTGTTTGCGCAGGTATTCGGTGAGCGCCAGCACCATGTCGGTGGCAGTGATGCCCGGTTGCAGCTTGCCGGTCAGTTCGACGCCGACGCTTTCTGGCAGGCGCATCCACGAGGCGCGGCCGAGCATCACGCTCTCGGCTTCGAGGCCGCCGACACCAATGGCGATCACGCCCAAGGCGTCGACGTGCGGCGTGTGGCTATCGGTACCGACGCAGGTGTCGGGGAACGCGACGCCCTCACGAACCTGAATCACCGGAGACATTTTCTCCAGGTTGATCTGGTGCATGATGCCGTTGCCTGGCGGGATCACATCAACGTTCTTGAAGGCCTTCTTCGTCCAGTTGATGAAGTGAAAACGGTCTTCGTTGCGACGGTCTTCGATGGCGCGGTTTTTCTCGAACGCCTGTTTGTCGAAACCGCCCGCTTCCACCGCTAGCGAATGGTCGACGATCAATTGCGTCGGCACCACCGGGTTGACTTGCGCCGGGTCGCCACCTTGCAACGCGATCGCGTCGCGCAGGCCAGCGAGGTCGACCAGCGCGGTCTGGCCGAGGATGTCGTGGCAGACCACGCGCGCAGGGAACCACGGGAAATCGAGGTCGCGTTTGCGCTCGATCAGTTGCTTGAGGGAATCGGTGAGCGTTGCCGGGTCGCAGCGACGCACAAGGTTTTCCGCCAGCACGCGGGAGGTGTACGGCAGGGTGTCGTAACTGCCGGGCTGAATCGCTTCGACAGCTGCGCGAGCGTCGAAATAATCCAGAGGACTGCCGGGCAGGGTTTTGCGGAATTCTGTGTTCATCGGGTCAGGACTCGGGTCACGGTAGTTGCAAAGGGTGATGCCGTCTCGCCGCCCCCCTGTAGGAGCTGCCGAAGGCTGCGATCTTTTGATCTTTTTTTCAGGATCAAGATCAAGGGATCGCAGCCTTCGGCAGCTCCTACAGGGATTGCGCTCAGGCGTTGGCACTCACCATTCAGCGACGTTCGATTGGCACGAACTTGCGCTGTTCGACGCCGATGTACTCGGCGCTTGGGCGGATGATGCGGTTGTTGGCGCGCTGTTCGAACACGTGCGCAGCCCAGCCGGTCAAGCGCGAGCAAACGAAGATCGGCGTGAACAGCTTGGTCGGGATACCCATGAAGTGGTACGCCGAGGCATGGTAGAAATCGGCGTTCGGGAAGAGTTTTTTCTGTTCCCACATGGTCTTGTCGATGGCTTCCGAGACCGGAAACAGCACCTTGTCACCGACTTCGTCAGCAAGCTGTTTCGCCCAGCCCTTGATCACTTCGTTGCGCGGATCGCTGTCCTTATAGATCGCGTGGCCGAAGCCCATGATCTTGTCCTTGCGCTCAAGCATGCCGAGGGTGCCTTTAATCGCCTCTTCCGGCGACGAGAAGCGTTCGATCATTTCCATCGCCGCTTCGTTGGCGCCGCCATGCAACGGGCCGCGCAGCGAACCGATGGCGGCGGTTACGCAGGAATACAGATCGGACAGGGTCGAGGCGCAAACGCGTGCGGTGAAGGTCGAGGCGTTGAATTCGTGTTCGGCGTAAAGGATCAGCGAGACGTTCATCACTTTCACGTGCAGTTCGCTCGGCTTCTTGTCGTGCAGCAAGTGCAGGAAGTGGCCGCCGATGGTTGGCTCGTCACTGACGCAATTGATGCGTTTGCCGTCGTGGCTGAAGCGATACCAGTAGCACATGATCGCCGGGAACGCGGCGAGCAGACGGTCAGTCTTGTCGCGCTGTTCGGAAAAATCTTTCTCCGGTTCTATGTTGCCAAGGAACGAGCAACCGGTGCGCATCACGTCCATCGGGTGGGCGTCGGCGGGGATGCGTTCGAGCACTTCTTTCAGCGCTGGCGGCAGGTCGCGCAGCTTGCTCAGCTTGCCTTGGTATTCATCGAGTTGCGCTTTGGTCGGCAGCTCGCCGTAGAGCAGCAGGTACGCGACTTCTTCAAATTGTGCATCGGCTGCCAGTTCGCGCACGTCGTAGCCGCGATAGGTCAGCCCGGCACCGGCCTGGCCTACGGTGGACAGTGCGGTTTGCCCGGCAACCTGGCCACGGAGCCCGGCGCCACTGAGTACTTTTGCTTCGGCCATTGTGTTCTCCAATCTTTTTGAATTTGTATGGGGAAAACTTGTGGGAGCGAGCCTGCTCGCGAAGGTGGCTGGAACACCTCGGTGCGTCAGGGACACCGCGTTATCGTTGGCGTCCTTCGCGAGCAGGCTCGCTCCCACAGGGGTCTTGTTCAGCCTTTCTTTTGTGCAAACAACGCATCGAGCTTCTGCTCGAACGTGTGGTAATCGATGCGATCGTAAAGCTCCATGCGAGTCTGCATGGTGTCGATGACATTCTGCTGCGTGCCGTCGCGGCGGATCGCGGTGTAAACGTTTTCGGCAGCCTTGTTCATCGCGCGGAACGCCGACAGTGGATACAGCACCAGCGACACGTCGGCGCCGGCCAGTTGTTCGGTGGTGTACAGCGGCGTCGAGCCGAACTCGGTGATGTTGGCCAGAATCGGCGCTTTCACACGGCTGGCGAACAGCTTGTACATCTCCAGTTCGGTGATAGCTTCCGGGAAGATCATGTCGGCGCCGGCCTCGATGCACGCGGCAGCGCGATCGAGTGCCGATTCCAGACCTTCCACCGCCAGCGCATCGGTGCGCGCCATGATCACGAAGCTGTCATCGGTCCGCGCATCGACCGCAGCCTTGATGCGGTCGACCATTTCCTGCTGGCTGACGATTTCTTTATTAGGACGGTGGCCGCAGCGCTTGGCGCCGACCTGATCCTCGATGTGAATCGCCGCCGCGCCGAACTTGATCATCGACTTGACCGTGCGCGCCACGTTGAACGCCGACGAACCGAAACCGGTGTCGACGTCGACCAGCAACGGCAGATCGCAAACGTCAGTGATACGGCGTACGTCGGTGAGCACGTCATCCAGACCGGTGATGCCCAGATCCGGCACGCCGAGCGAGCCTGCGGCCACCCCGCCACCGGACAGGTAGATCGCCTTGAAACCGGCGCGCTTGGCCAACAGCGCGTGGTTGGCGTTGATCGCGCCAACCACTTGCAATGGATGCTCGCTGGCGACCGCATCGCGGAAACGCTGGCCTGGAGTGCTGTGCTTGGAACTCATGACTCACCTCGTTCAGTGGCTGTCTTATTGTGGGCGCCGTCCTGGTAATGACGAGCGATGTTGCGTTTCGAGGCGCCGATGTGGCGGCGCATCAACAATTCCGCGAGCTCGCCGTCACGGTCGGCGATGGCATCGAGAATCCGGTGGTGTTCGGCGAAGGCCTGGCGGGGGCGATTCGGCGTGGTGGAAAACTGGATGCGGTACATGCGCACCAGTTGATACAGCTCGCCGCAGAGCATCTGGGTCAGCGTGCGGTTGCCGCTGCCCTGGATGATCCGGTAATGAAAGTCGAAATCGCCTTCCTGCTGGTAGTAGCCGACGCCGGCCTGAAACGCGGCATCGCGTTCGTGGGTTTCCAGCACGCGGCGCAGTTCGTCGATTTCTTCGACGCTCATGCGCTCGGCCGCCAGACGGCAGGCCATGCCTTCGAGGGATTCGCGGATTTCGTAGAGTTCGATCAGCTCGGCATGATTGAGCGACACCACCCGCGCGCCGACGTGCGGAACGCGCACCAGCAGGCGCTGGCCTTCGAGTCGGTGAATCGCCTCACGCAGCGGCCCGCGACTGATGCCGTAAGTGCGCGCCAGTTCCGGCTCGGAGATCTTGCTGCCCGGGGCGATCTCGCCTTTGACGATGGCCGCCTGAATACGCCGGAAGACGTTTTCCGAGAGCGTCTCGGAATCGTCGCCGCTGATGACCGGGGGATCGAGTTGATCCAGCATGATTGTCGACACCTTTAAATCCAATGCGGCAAAAACTAGCTAATTCAACCGAATCAGTCAAAGGATAAATGGGTATTGTCGACAATCGTCTAATAACCTTAAAAGATCGCAGCCTGCGGCAGCTCCTACAGGGTTCAGTGCAGGAACTGCCGCAGGCTGCGATCTTTTGATCTTCTATAGACCACCCCCAGCGCTGGCGCCATAAAACCACCGTGCTAGAATGCCGCCCGCATTTGCTGGCCATTTGTACGGCTTGTCATAAAAAGCTGATAGGCACACGAAGGGCCTTGCGCAAGTTTTGCCAAGGACCTGAACCGACAACGGAACGCTGCGCACCAGGATTTATGAGACTCAAGCCTTTTCCCACATTCTTTGCCCTGTTTTGCCTGCCCGGCCTCGCCGCCGCGGGGGAAAAAACCGTGTACGGCCTCAACGAATACGCTTCGCTTGACGGCATCAATCTCGAAGTCGCGGCCAAACTCGACACCGGCGCGAAAACCGCCTCACTGAGTGCCCGCGACATCAAACGCTTCAAACGCAACGGTGAATCCTGGGTGCGCTTCTACCTGGCCATCGACGCTGCGCATTCGCACCCGATCGAACGGCCGCTGGCCCGCGTCAGCAAGATCAAGCGTCGCGCCGGCGATTACGACCCGGAAGAAGGCAAAAAGTACACCGCCCGTCCGGTGATCGAGCTGGATATCTGCATGGGTACCGCGCTGCGCAGCATCGAAGTGAACCTGACCGACCGAAGTGCGTTCCAATACCCGCTTTTGATTGGCTCCGAGGCGCTGAAACGCTTCGACGCGCTGGTCGATCCCAGTCTTAAATACGCTGCCGGCAAACCCGCCTGCACCATCGCCGCTCATACCGCCGAGTACTTTCCATGCGTTCTCTAACCTTCCACCTGAAAATCCTGATCACCATTCTGGTGTTGCTGGGCGTTTCGGTTACGGCTTATCAGATTTTCGTGCTCGGCATCCCGGTGACCGAAGATGCGACCGACGACTTGTGGAACATCGACGCCAAAGTCGAGTTCGTCGCCAGCACCAAGGATCCGGTGAAGATCCAGATGTTCGTGCCGCCGCTGAGCCGCGATTACGTCAGCCTCAACGAAAGCTTCATCTCGAATAACTACGGCGTCGCCGTGAACCGCGTCGACGGCAACCGCAAGGTCACTTGGTCGGCACGCCGCGCCAAGGGCAACCAGACCCTTTATTACCGTCTGGTGCTGACCAAGCGCTACACCGCAGAAAAAACCAAGATCAAAGGCCCGACCTTCCGCGACAGCATCGCCATCGAAGGCCCGGAGAAAATCGCCGCTGAAGCCCTGCTCGCGCCGATTCGCCAACATTCGGCCGACGTTGAAACCTTCATCGGCGAAGCGATCAAACGCGTCAACAACCTCAACGATGACAACGTCAAACTGCTGCTGGCTGGCGACCCGTCGACCGCGCACAAAGCCAAAATCGTCGAGCTGCTGCTGTCCATCGCCCACGTCCCGGTAGAAAAAGTCCACACCATCCGTCTCGTCGCCGACCAGCCGCAAACGCCTGAACTGTGGCTGCGCAGCTTCAACGGCAACGACTGGCTGTACTTCAACCCGGAAACCGGTGAGCAAGGCCTGCCGACCGACCGACTGCTGTGGTGGACCGGCGATGAAAACCTGATCACCGTCGACGGCGGCAAGAAAGCCAACGTGACCTTCAGCCTGAACAACAGCGAGATGAACGCGATTCGTCTGGCCAAGCTGACCGACGAGAACACCGACGCCAACTTCCTCGAATATTCGCTGTACGGCCTGCCGCTGCAGACCCAGCAGACGTTCATGATCATGGTGATGATCCCGATCGGCGTGCTGGTGATCCTGATCCTGCGCAACCTGATCGGCCTGCAGACCCTCGGCACGTTCACCCCGGTGCTGATCGCCCTCGCCTTCCGGGAAACGCAGCTGGGCTTCGGCATTCTGCTGTTTACCGTGATCACGGCGCTGGGCCTGTCATTACGGTCGTATCTGGAACACCTGAAACTGCAAATGCTGCCGCGACTCTCGGTGGTGCTGACCTTTGTCGTGGTTTTGATCGCGGCGATCAGCCTGTTCAGCCATAAACTCGGTCTGGAGCGCGGCTTATCCGTGGCGTTGTTCCCGATGGTGATTCTGACCATGACCATCGAGCGCCTGTCGATTACCTGGGAAGAACGCGGCGCCAGCCATGCGATGAAAGTCGCGATCGGCACGCTGTTCGCAGCGTCCCTGGCACACCTGATCATGACCGTGCCGGAGCTGGTGTACTTCGTGTTCACCTTCCCGGCGATCCTGCTGATCCTGGTCGGCTTCATGCTGGCGATGGGTCGTTATCGCGGCTACCGCCTGACCGAACTGGTGCGTTTCAAGGCTTTCCTGAAGAAGGCTGACGCCTGATGTTCGGTTTCTGGAAGACCTGGAAGGCGCTGGAGGCGCGCGGCATCATGGGCATTAATCGGCGTAACGCCGACTACGTGCTCAAGTACAACAAGCGCAGCCTGTACCCGATCGTCGATGACAAGATCATCACCAAGGAGCGCGCGATCGAGGCCGGCATTCACGTGCCGGAGCTGTATGGCGTGATCTCCACCGAGAAGGAAATCGACAAGCTCGGCGAGATCATCGGCGGGCGCAGCGACTTCGTGATCAAACCGGCGCAGGGCGCTGGCGGTGACGGCATCATCGTCGTCGCCGACCGCTTCGAAGGCCGCTATCGCACGGTGTCGGGCAAGATCATTGACCACGAAGAGCTTGAGCATCACATCTCGAGCATCCTCACCGGCTTGTACTCCCTGGGCGGCCACCGTGACCGCGCGCTGATCGAATACCGGGTGACTCCGGATCAGATCTTCAAAAGCATCAGTTATGAAGGCGTGCCGGACATCCGCATCATCGTGTTGATGGGTTATCCGGTAATGGCCATGCTGCGTTTGCCGACCCGGCAATCCGGCGGCAAGGCCAACCTGCACCAGGGCGCCATCGGCGTCGGTGTCGATCTGGCCACGGGTCTGACGTTGCGCGGCACCTGGCTGAACAACATCATCACCAAACACCCCGACACCACCAACGCGGTGGATGGCGTGCAACTGCCCTACTGGGACGGTTTCATGAAACTCGCTGCGGGCTGCTATGAGCTGTGCGGGTTGGGTTATATCGGCGTGGACATGGTGCTCGATCAAGAGAAAGGCCCGCTGATTCTCGAGCTGAATGCTCGGCCGGGGCTGAATATCCAGATCGCCAACGACTGTGGGCTGACGTTGCGTACCCATGCCGTCGAGGCGCGGCTGGAAGAGCTGAAGGCGCGTGGGGTGACGGAGACGGCTGAAGAGCGCGTGGCGTTTACTCAGGAAATGTTTGGGCATATTCCTGCCGTCGAGGGCTGATCCGAAACCGAGTCGCTGCCTTCGCGAGCAGGCTCGCTCCCACAGGAAAATGCATTCCAATGTGGGAGCGAGCCTGCTCGCGAAAGCGCAGTTCCGGTCACCGCTGGATTCAACGCTGCCTCCAATCTGCCAATCCCCGACATCCCCTCTAGGAGCAAATCGCCCGGAGGACTACAATCCCCACCCCGCCTCAACGGCCGATCTGCCCCGCCCATGTTGACCTGTTCCGTACACCCGCTGCTCTACCGCGCCAATCCCGCCGACTACTTCGCGGCCGTCCGCAACGCCCCCGGCGCCGTGCTGCTCGACAGCGGCCGGCCGAGTGCAGACCGTGGCCGTTATGACCTGCTCAGCGCCTGGCCGCTGGAACAACTGGCAGTGTTGCCGGACGAGAGCGGCAGTCATTTCCTGCAACGATTGCGCGACAATCTGAGTCGCCTCGGCGAGGCTGATTTGCCAGCGGGTTTCGAGCTGCCATTCGCTGGCGGCTTGATCGGCTACCTGAGCTACGACTTCGGTCGGCATCTGGAAAACCTGCCCAGCCAGGCCCGCGATGATTTGCAATTGCCGGATGCTCGATTCGGCCTTTACGACTGGGCGCTAATCAGCGATCACCAGACGTCGACCAGCCAACTGGTCTTTCACCCGTCCGTGAACGACAGCGAACAACAACGGCTGATCACATTGTTCGCCCAGCCCGCTGCCGATGCGCTGACACCGTTCAAACTGCACACGCCGATGGCCGCCGATCTTTCGGCCGACGATTACCGTCAGGCATTCGAACGCATTCAGCATTACATTCAGGCCGGCGATTGTTATCAGGTCAACTTTGCCCAGCGCTTTCGCGCGGCGTGCCAGGGCGATCCGTGGCTGGCTTACTGCAAATTGCGCGAAGCCTGCCCGACACCGTTCTCCGGTTTCCAGAGCCTGCCCGATGGCGACGCGGTGTTGAGCCTGTCGCCCGAACGCTTCGTCAAAGTCAGCCAGCGTCAGGTCGAAACCCGGCCGATCAAAGGCACCCGCCCGCGCGGCCTGACCCCGGCCGAAGACGCGGCCAATGCCGCCGAACTGCTGGCCAGTCCTAAGGATCGTGCGGAAAACCTGATGATCGTTGATCTGCTGCGCAACGACCTCGGGCGCACCTGCCGCATCGGTTCAGTGCGGGTGCCGGAGCTGTTCAGCCTGGAAAGTTATCCGAACGTGCATCACCTGGTCAGCAGCGTCACCGGTGAATTGGCAGATGATCGCGACGCGCTGGATTTGATTGCTGGCAGCTTCCCTGGCGGCTCGATCACCGGTGCGCCGAAGATTCGCGCGATGCAGATCATCGATGAGCTGGAGCCGACCCGACGCGCTCTGTATTGCGGCTCGTTGCTGTACCTGGATGTGCGCGGCGAGATGGACAGCTCCATCGCGATTCGCAGTCTGTTGGTCAAGGATGGGCAGGTGTGCTGCTGGGGGGGCGGCGGGATTGTTGCCGATTCGGACTGGCAGGCTGAGTATCAGGAGTCGATCACTAAAGTCAGAATCCTTCTCGAAACCTTGCAGAACCTCTGAGGAATGATCGTTCCCACGCTCCGCGTGGGAATGCAGCCCGGGACGCTCCGCGTCCCATCCAGAGCCGAACGCGGAGCGTCCGTTGAGGCATTCCCACGCAGGGCGTGGGAACGATCATCAGGTAAGCCAGGTTTACAGGCTGAGGTCGCGGCTGGAGGCTTTGAGGAATTCCTGCTTCAAATCGGCAAAGGTGTGCACCGCCGGGAATTGCGGGAATTCGCGAATCACGTTCTCCGGCGCATGAAACAGAATCCCTGCATCCGCTTCACCCAGCATCGTCGTGTCGTTGTAAGAATCCCCTGCCGCAATCACCCGGTAATACAGACTCTTGAACGCCAGCACCGACTGGCGCTTGGGATCTTTCTGGCGCAGCTGATAGCTGGTCACCCGCCCGGTTTCGTCAGTAATCAGCCGATGGCACAGCAAGGTCGGAAAGCCCAACTGACGCATCAACGGCTGCGAGAACTCATAGAACGTATCCGACAGAATCACCACCTGAAAGCGCTCGCGCAGCCAGTTGACGAATTCCACCGCGCCGTCCAGCGGCTTCAGCGTGGCGATCACTTCCTGAATGTCCGAGAGCTTCAAGCCATGCTCATCGAGGATGCGCAGACGCTGCTTCATCAGCACGTCGTAATCGGGAATGTCCCGGGTGGTGGCCTTGAGGGATTCGATTCCGGTTTTTTCGGCGAAAGCGATCCAGATTTCCGGCACCAACACCCCTTCAAGATCCAGGCAAGCAATTTCCACAAGACACTCCCGTTTGTATTGATTATTTGAGTCGAGCGAGGCCGAACTCTAGCGACTCAATCCCGGCGGCGCAACGCACAGGACGCCCCGAGCGTGGCAGCTTTTTGTTACCATCGGCCCATATAGAGCGCCCAGCGCCACCGACCTGTAGGAAGCCGCCCTGATGAGTGCAACGTTCGACGTCGTGGAACTCGCCACGACCTATGCCAACAAATCCGCGCAAGACATTCTCAAACTCGCGTTTGCCGAGTTCGGCGATGACTTGTGGATATCTTTCAGCGGCGCCGAGGATGTGGTGCTGGTGGACATGGCCTGGAAGCTCAACAAGAACGTCAAGGTATTCAGCCTCGACACCGGCCGCCTGCACCCGGAGACCTACCGTTTCATCGATCAGGTGCGCGAGCACTACAAGATCGACATCGAACTGGTATCGCCGGACTACACGAAGCTGGAACCGTTCGTGAAGGAAAAAGGCCTGTTCAGTTTCTACAAGGACGGCCACGGCGAATGCTGCGGCATCCGCAAGATCGAACCACTGCGCCGCAAATTGTCCGGCGTCAAAGCCTGGGCCACCGGCCAGCGCCGTGACCAGAGCCCGGGCACCCGCAGTGCCGTGGCGGCGATGGAAATCGATACCGCGTTCTCCACGCCGGAGCGCACCCTGTACAAGTTCAACCCGTTGGCGCAGATGACCAGCGAAGAGATCTGGGGTTACATCCGCATGCTTGAGCTGCCCTACAACAGCCTGCATGAGCGCGGCTTCATCAGCATCGGTTGCGAACCGTGCACCCGCCCTGTTCTGCCGAACCAGCACGAGCGTGAAGGCCGTTGGTGGTGGGAAGAAGCGACGCAGAAAGAATGCGGGTTGCATGCCGGTAACATCATCAGCAAATCCAACAGCTAAAAGATCGCAGCCTGCGGCAGCTTCTACAGGTGATCGCATTGCCATGTAGGAGCTGCCGCAGGCTGCGATCTTTTGATCTTGAAAAATGTGTACACACGACTGTCACCATCGGTGCCATTTATGTGTGCACTTTTTTGTTTCCGCGCCCTGAAAAGTTACATCCCGCCTGAAAAACCCTCGCTTCCGTCCGCCGTGAAAATCCCCCGCAAAAAATAAATACCTGTTCAATCGGTCAATTTATAACCACTTATTTTCAGATACTTAGCGCGCTTCGATAACTTTTCGAAATGAGCGCGGCTGCGCATAGATCGATAACTGGCACAAATCTGGCTTAAGTGCATACATGTTTTGTATACAAAACTGCAGAACATAGCCACACTTTCGATCCGCAAGCCTGAAGCGCCCTATCCCGTACAGGCTGCAGATGCCCCGTAACCAGTGATGCTTTCACTGCCGCGACGAAGATTTGTCGAGCCTGACGGCTTATGCACAGTCATCGCGGCCCTGAACATCAGGAGCCTGCCGGAATGCGTACAAGTCTCTCGAATAACATCGCGCTGAATCTGCCCGCCTCTGCCCTCGATCAACCGTTACCCCATGACGGTCTGAGCGAGCCGTTACAACTCAGTCCGCGTCTGCACAACAGCGACCTCGCGCCAACCAAGGCCGAAGGTCGGCGCTGGGGCAAATACAGCATCTTTGCCCTGTGGACCAACGACGTGCACAACATCGCCAACTACTCGTTCGCCATCGGCCTGTACGCCTTGGGCCTGGGTGGCTGGCAGATTCTGTTGTCACTGGGGATCGGCGCGGCGCTGGTGTACTTCTTCATGAACCTGTCCGGTTACATGGGGCAGAAAACCGGGGTGCCGTTTCCGGTGATCAGCCGGATCAGTTTCGGTATTCACGGCGCGCAGATTCCTGCGTTGATTCGAGCAGTTATCGCCATCGCCTGGTTCGGCATTCAGACGTACCTGGCATCGGTGGTATTCCGCGTGTTACTCACCGCCGTGCATCCCGGTTTCGCCGAATACGATCACAATTCGATTCTTGGCCTGTCGACGCTGGGCTGGGTATGTTTCGTGGCGATCTGGTTCGTGCAACTGGCGATCCTCGCCTACGGCATGGAAATGGTTCGCCGCTACGAAGCCTTTGCCGGTCCGGTGATTCTGCTGACCGTCGCCGCCCTCGCCGCGTGGATGTACTTCCAGGCCAACGCGACCATCGCCTGGTCGATCCGCGAGCCGCTGAGCGGTGGCGAGATGTGGCGCAACATCTTCGCTGGCGGCGCATTGTGGCTGGCGATCTACGGCACATTGATCCTCAACTTCTGCGACTTCGCCCGCTCTTCGCCGTGCCGCAAGACCATCAAGGTAGGAAACTTCTGGGGTTTGCCGGTGAATATTCTGGTGTTCGCCGCGATTACCGTGCTGCTGTGTGGCGCGCAATTTCAGATCAATGGCCGGATCATCGAAAGCCCGACCGAGATCATTGCGTCGATCCCCAACACGTTCTTCCTGGTCCTTGGTTGCCTGGCGTTCCTGATCGTCACCGTTGCGGTAAACATCATGGCCAACTTCGTCGCTCCGGCCTTCGTCCTCAGCAACCTCGCGCCGAAGTACCTGACCTTCCGCCGCGCCGGGCTGATCAGCGCCACCATCGCCGTGTTGATCCTGCCGTGGAATCTCTACAACAGCCCGCTGGTGATTGTGTACTTCCTGTCCGGCCTCGGCGCCCTGCTCGGCCCGTTGTACGGGGTGATCATGGTCGACTACTGGCTGATCCGTAAAGGTCGGGTCAACGTTCCGCAGCTCTACAGCGAAGATCCCAACGGCGCTTATTACTACAGCCACGGAGTCAATTTCCGCGCGGTGGCGGCGTTTATTCCTGCCGCGTTGATCGCCATTGTCCTGGCCTTGGTTCCCGGTTTCCACAGCGTTTCGCCGTTCTCCTGGCTGATCGGCGCCGGGATTGCCGGAATGCTCTACCTGATCATCGCCAAGCGTCAGCCGCACTACGCCGATGTCAGTGGCGAAACCATCGCGGTCGACAACGTCTGCCACTAACTCCCTCGCGGCCCGGACTTCGGGCCGCAGAACTGCCCGCTATAAGGATTTCCCCATGCGCATTCTCGTGGTCAACGTCAACACCACCGAATCCATCACTGACGCCATCGCCCGCTCGGCGCAGGCGGTTGCCTCGCCCGGAACAGAGATTGTCGGTTTGACGCCGTACTTCGGCGCCGATTCGATTGAAGGCAACTTCGAAAGCTATCTGGCCGCCATCGCCGTGATGGATCGGGTGATGTCCTACGATCAGCCGTTCGATGCGGTAATTCAGGCCGGTTACGGCGAACATGGCCGCGAAGGCTTGCAGGAATTGCTCAACGTACCGGTGGTGGACATCACCGATGCGGCGGCGAGTACGGCGATGTTTCTCGGCCACGCCTATTCGGTGGTGACCACGCTGGATCGCACCGTGCCGCTAATTGAGGATCGGCTGAAACTGTCCGGTCTGTGGGATCGTTGTGCTTCGGTGCGGGCCAGTGGTTTGGCGGTGCTGGAGCTCGAACACGAGCCGCAGCGTGCGCTGGAAGCCATCGTGCAACAGGCGGAACTGGCGGTGACGCAGGATAAAGCCGAAGTGATTTGCCTCGGTTGCGGCGGCATGGCCGGGCTGGATGAACAGATTCGCCGGCGCACCGGGGTGCCGGTGGTGGATGGCGTGACGGCGGCGGTGACGATTGCGGAATCGCTGGTGCGCTTGCGCTTGTCGACGTCCAAGGTGCGGACTTATGCGACGCCGCGACCGAAGAACATCATTGGCTGGCCGGGGCGGTTTGCCCGGTAGACCGCGTTATCGTTCATCGCGGGCAAGCCACGCTCCCACAGGTTCTGGGTTGTTCACATATTCTGAGTACGACACAGAATCTGTGGGAGCGTGGCTTGCCCGCGATGGCCGCGCCGCGGTCCAAAGCCCTACTCAAATCGCACTAAACCGCTGCGCCAGCCCCAGCTCCGCAAACTGCTCAATCACAAAATCGACAAACGCCCGCGTCTTGCCCGGCAACAATTTATGCTCAGCGTAGTAAATCGAAATATTGCCATCATCGACAAACCAGTCCGGCAACACCCGCTGCAACCTCCCCGCCTGCAGATACCCCACTGCAAACGGCATACTCACCAGCGCGATCCCCAAGCCTTGCTCCGCCGTCCTGCAAGCGGCCTCGGAATCACTCATGGTCATCCGCGCCTTGAGCATCAACGGCCGACAATTCTGCGGATTGCGCCCGACCAATTGCCAGGAGCGCACGCGCCCGGTTTGTGGCGAGCGGATCAGAATACCGTCGTGATGGTTAAGGTCATCCGGCTCGATGATCGGCGGATTGGCCTGTAGATAACTGCTGGACGCGACCAATATCCGGTGCGCCGGACTCAACTTGCGCGCGATCACGCCTTGCGGCAGTTCGAAGCCGCCACCAATGGCCGCATCGAAACCCTGCCCGATCAGGTCGACCTGTCGATTATCGAAATGCCAGTCCGGATTGATCGCGGGATAGCGCTGCAGAAACTCACTGAGCATCGGCACGATGTGCAGACAGCCAAACGCTGCGCCCATGCTGACCTTCAGCGTCCCCGCCGGACGCCCTTCGACACTGGACAGATTGGCCACGGCATTTTGAATGGTCGTCAGACTGCCGCTGACCTGACTCAAGAACAGTTGCCCGGCCTCCGTCAGCGTCAGGCTGCGTGTACTACGCTGGAACAGCCGCACGCCGAGCCGCATCTCAAGTTTAGCCACGCTCTTGCCGACTGCCGCCGGGGTCAGACTTAAACGTCGTGCGGCCTCGGCAAAGCTGCCGACTTCGGCACTGCGCACGAAGCATTCGATGCTGCTGAAGGTTTCCATGGTCGCCACTATAAACTTCTGGTTTACACAGACTATAGCAATCATGGTCTACACAGTTGTCGATACCACGCCGATACTCGACACCAATACCAAGGCATTCTGCCTTGAACGTCTGGAGATCGAACATGACCACTCAACACCTCAGCGGCAAAGTCGCTCTGATTCAAGGCGGTTCCCGTGGTATCGGCGCTGCCATCGTAAAACGCCTGGCCGCTGAAGGCGCAGCAGTAGCCTTCACTTACGTCAGCTCCGCCGCCAAGGCCGAAGAGTTGCAGAACAGCATCACCGGCAACGGCGGCAAAGCCCTGGCAATCAAGGCCGACAGCGCCGACGCTGCCGCCATCCGCCACGCCGTCAGCGCCACGGTCGAAGCCTTTGGCCGAGTCGACATTCTGGTCAACAACGCTGGCGTACTGGCCGTCGCACCACTGGAAGACTTCAAACTCGAAGACTTCGACCAGACCGTGGCGATCAACATTCGCAGCGTCTTCATCGCCTCCCAGGAAGCCGCCAAACACATGGGCGAAGGCGCACGCATCATCAACATCGGCAGCACCAACGCCGACCGCATGCCCTTCGCCGGCGGCGGTGTGTATGCGATGAGCAAATCGGCGCTGGTCGGCCTAACCAAAGGCCTGGCCCGCGACCTCGGCCCTCGCGGCATCACCGTCAACAACGTGCAACCCGGCCCAGTCGACACCGACATGAACCCGGCCCACGGTGACTTCGCCGAAAGCCTGATCCCGCTGATGGCCGTCGGTCGTTACGGTAAAGCCGAAGAAATCGCCAGTTTCGTTGCCTATCTGGCAGGCCCGGAAGCCGGCTACATCACCGGTGCCAGCCTGACCATCGACGGTGGTTTCGGCGCCTGATTGACCGAGTCGACCGAACGAAAAACGCCGCCCCTCCTTAACAGAGGGGCGGCGTTTTTTTGTCTCGGTGGTTTAAGCCCATTCCAGCGCCGGCAAACCACAGGCACTCGGGATGAACGCTTTGAGCGTACGAAGGATGCCGTCAGCGTGAGCGTATTTCTCGTCGGCCATGGCTGCGTCGGGAATGGCGATTGCGGTCATGCCGGCGGCTTTCGCCGCAGTCACGCCAAATGGCGAATCCTCGAACACCAGGCAATCTTCAGGCGCGACGCCCAGGCGTCGGGCAGCGGTGAGGAAAATATCCGGCGCCGGTTTCGCCGCGCCGACCTCCGGATCGTCCGCCGTGACGATGAAATCGAACAGCGCAAACCAGTCACGGTGCAGCGTGGTTTTCTGCCCGAACGATTGGCGCGACGAGCTGGTGCCCACGGCGATTGGAATGTTGTGCGCCTTGAGATGGCGGATCAGTTCCTCGGCACCCGGCATCGCCTGAGCCTGGGGAAAGCGCTCGCGCATCAGCGGCTCGCGGATCACCAGAAACTCTTCGGCGGTGATCGGCAGATCCAGCGCCTGCACGACGTAGTTCGCCAGATCGTTGGCCCCACGGCCAATGATGTTCTGCTTGATGCTCCAGTCGAAGGTGCGCCCGTAACGCCCGGCAATCAACGAGGTGACCTCGGTGTAAATGCCTTCGGTGTCCAGCAGCAAACCGTCCATATCGAAAATCACGGCCTTGATCGGGCCGAACGCCTTCAGCGGTGCATTCATCATCGGATCCGTTAACAAAGACATCCCGGCGGCACGGTCGGCGCCACTACGCGGATCTGATTAAAGGGTTCAGCAGCATAACGAGCGCGAAGGACATTGGGCAACGGGCAATCTCCGTTGAGCCGATGAACTACTCGCGAGCATTTAGCGAAACATCCTACAGGCATCACCTACTTACCCGACTTCTTTCCTTTTTGATCCCCCGCAAAGTCCCCGCACCTTTTTTGATGTGCGCGAGAGACTGCGAATGCTTGAAACCGATCGGTTACTGGCCCTGAACAACAGCATCGGCCTGCTGGTAGTTGCAGCGCTCAATCCCGGGCATCCGGATTTTGAAACCCTGATCAAGGAGTTTCGCCTGTGCCTCAACGACTACGAGGCCTGGGCCGAACAGTTCTGGACCGGCACGGCACTCGATGTCGAGCAAGTGTTCAGCGTCGGCAACGACGTACGCCTCATTGCGCCGATCAAGTCCCGGCAACCGATCAGTTCATCGGTGGTGATGTGCCCGGCCAGCGGGCCGTTGACACTGGTGCACATGTTCGAAGCGGCGCAATTCGTGCCGATCGGCGATACCCCGATAACGCTCGAACCGCTGCTCAGTGACGTCAACGGGGTCCAGACCTTTGGCGAGCCGCTGCGCCACACCATCGGCCCGAGCGGCATTCTGCAAGTGGCCGACTGTGATCGGGGCCAGCGTTATCGCATCACCTTCTTTCCCGATGTTTCCGCTGAGCATGTACAGGCGCTGTATGCCTCCTACCAGACAGTTCTCGGCCACCTGGAAGGTTGGCTGCGCGACGAGTGGGCAGGGTTTCAGCCGCAGTGGGCGGAATTTTCCAGCGCCGGGTTTCTTGATCGTTACGGTCAGTTGCAGCAGGCGGACTGGCGCGGTTTCGAGAAAGTCCTGAATGGCGTTTGGGATGACCTCAAGCAGCTGTTCGCCCTCCTCGCCGACTTGCAGGCCAACAGCGAAAAACTCCTCGAATACCTGAGCGCGGCTGAACTGACGGCGCTGCTGCAAGCCTCCAGCGAAGCCATCGCCAACGCGCTGCTGATGCTCAGTGATGAGCCGCTGCTGTTCATTCATCTGGCGGCATTTACCAGTTGGCTGAAGATGCTGCCGCCGCAGTATCTGGCGGAAGTGGTGGCCGAAGTTCGCGTCGAACTGCTGATCAGTTTTCTGTTGATGCGTGTGTGCGGCGGCGTCGGCGTGCAGATGCGCTTGAGCAGCAAGGTATTGGCCAAGATCAAGTCGCCACGAGCGCGGGAATGGCTCGCGGCTTCGGCGTTGCGCTTGGCGGAACTGAACTCGGCGCCCGAGCTGAGCAGACACGCGAGCGTGCTGAAGCCGCTGGTGGTCAATGCGCGTGATGTCGAGTTGAAACCGACGCCATCAATTCCGTTGAACATTCGTCAGGCTGATTCGTTGGTTTTGACGGTGCCGAATCCGGCGCCCGTTGCGCGCGACAAGACTCGCAACATGGCTGCCCTGCAACGCCATGAGCATCACGACGACTCCCCCGATCAAGCAAAAAACCCCAACGGTGACAGCGCCGATTGCGCGCTACTGACCTGCACCAACGGCTGTCCGGTGTCGATGGTCACCGGCGAGGAGTTGCTGACCCTGACCGATGCGGTGCTCGATGGCCGGCTGCCGTTCGAGTTCAGCCGTTTGTATCGCAGCAGCGCGGTGGAAATTGATGTCGGCCTGGGCTTTGGCTGGAGCCATTCGCTGGCGCATCGGTTGGTGTTCGAGGGCGATTTTGTCGTCTGGATCGATCATGAGAACCGCCGGACGCGGTTTCCGTTGCCGAACATCGAGCGTCCGGCGATTCACAACAGTCTGTCGCGGGCAGCGATTTTTCTTGGGGATGAACCGGAGGAACTGATTCTGGCGCTGGCGGGGGATTCGGCGCGGTTTTATCACTTTCGCGCGGGTCGGCTGACGGCGATCAGCGATGTTTATGGCAATCGTCTGCACGTTAGACGGGATCGTCAGGATCGTATCAGTCGCCTGGATAACGGCGCAGGTCGCGCGCTGTTGCTGCGCTATGACCGGGCGCAGTTGATTGCGCTGGATTACCAGAGTTTTCAGGGCGGCGAATGGACGACTGAGCAAAACCTCGTCAGCTATTGCTACGACGCCCGTCAGCGTTTGTTGGCCGCGAGCAATGCGGTCGGCGACAGCGAGCGTTACGACTACGACGACGCCAACGTCATTCTGCAACGGCAACTGGCCGGCGGCGCGAGTTTCTTCTGGGCGTGGGAGCGCGCGGGGACATCGGCGCGTTGCGTGCGGCACTGGGCGTCGTTTTCGCAGATGGACACGCGCTATGTCTGGGACGACAACGGCAGCGTCGCGGTGCATTACGTCGATGGCACCGAAGAGGTTTACGTCCACGACGACCGCGCGCGATTGGTACGCAAGGTTGAAGCCGACGGTGGCGAGCAGCTCAAGGCTTACGACGCGACCGGACGGTTGATCGCCGAGCAGGATGCTTTAGGCGCTGTTACCGAATACCGCTACGACGACGTCGGACGGCTGATTGCGCTGCTTCCGTCGGAAGATGAGCCAACGTCCTACGAGTATCGCAACGGTTTCCTCTACCGGCGTTCACGTGGCGATGCGGTGTGGATTTATCGGCGCAATGCCGAGGGCGATGTCACCGAAGCGGTCGATCCTGACGGCAAGGTCACCCATTACTACTACGACGTTCGCGGGCAATTGCTGTCGATCCGCTATCCGGACAGCAGCCGGCATCGACTGGCGTGGAATGAGCTTGGCCAACTCATTGAAGAAACCCTGCCTGACGGTGGTGTGCGGCGCTTTTCCTACGATGCGTTGGGGCGGCGGACTACCACGGTTGATGAACACGGTGCGCTGACGCGTCAGCAGTGGGACGCGGCGGGTCGCCTGGCTCAGACGACGTTGGCGGGCGGCGCCAACCGCGCTTACAGCTACGGCGCCTACGGTCAGGTCACCGCCGAGCGCGATGAACTCGGACGCATCACCCGATATGAATATGACGACGATTTGCACCTGGTCTCGCGAAAGATCAACCCCGACGGCACGCGGGTGCAGTACCGCTACGACCATGCGCAACTGCTGCTCACCGAGATTGAAAACGAATCCGGCGAGAAGTATCGACTGGACTACACGCCGACGGGACTGATCCGCCAGGAAACTGGCTTCGACGGGCGGCGCACGGCGTATGCCTATGACCTCAATGGGCATCTGCTGGAGAAGATCGAGTTTGGTGATGACGGCTCACAGCTGCTCACTGCTTATGCGCGCGATGTTGCCGGGCGCCTGCTGGTCAAAACCTTGCCCGACGGGGTCAAGGTCTCCTATCAATACGACTGCCTCGGTCGTTTGATCGCTGTCGATGACGGCCAGAAGCATCCGCTGGCTTTCGAATATGACCGTCAGGATCGACTGATCACCGAGCATCAGGGCTGGGGCACGTTGCGCTACAGCTACGATGCCTGCGGTCAGCTCAAACGCCTGCGCCTGCCGGACAACAGCAAACTCGAGTATCACCACGCCAAGGGCGGCGCGCTGACCGGCATCGACCTCAACGGTGCGCAACTGACCACGCACGTCTTTCAGTCCGGCCGTGAACAACAACGCCAGCAAGGCCTGCTGCTCAGCGAATATGCCTACGACGATCAGGGAAGATTATTGGCCCATGCCGTAGGACATTCGCACGATGCGCTGTATCGCCGCGATTATGCCTACAGCGCCAACGGCAATCTGGAACACATCGCCGACACCCGCCACGGCCAACGCACCTACGGCTACGACAACCTCGACCGCTTGATCCGCGTCCGCCACTCGCGCGACGAACTGCCGGAGTCCTTCGCTCACGACCCGGCCGGCAACCTGTTGATGCAGGACCGCCCCGGCCCGAGCCAGATCAAGGGCAACCGCCTGCTGATGCAGGGCGACCGCCATTACGACTACGACGCCTTCGGCAACCTGATCCGCGAACGCCGTGGCACCGCGCAAAAACTCGTCAGCGAATACCGCTACGACAGCCAGCACCGCCTGATCGGCCTGACCCGTCCGGACGGCCAAACCGCCTCGTACAGGTACGACGCCTTCGGCCGACGCATCAGCAAAACCGTCAACGGCGTCACCACGGAATTCTTCTGGCAGGGCGACAACCTCGTCGCCGAAAGCAGCCAAAACGAATATCGCAGCTACGTCTACGAACCCGGAACCTTCCGCCCGCTGGCCCTGCTCGACGGCAAAGGCCCGAAAAAAGCCTGCCCGTTTTATTACCAACTCGATCACCTCGGCACCCCGCTGGAGCTGACCGATTACAGCGGCGAGATTGTCTGGGCCGCGCAGTACGACGCGTACGGCAAGGTGGCTGCGCTGAGCCTGGCGGCGGCGGAATACCTCGATCAGCCGCTGCGGTTTCAGGGGCAGTATTTCGATGCGGAGAGTGGGCTGCACTACAACCGGCACCGGTATTACGACCCGCGGTTGGGACGGTATCTGACGCCGGATCCCATCAAGTTGGCTGGGGGGTTGAATCAGTACCAGTACGTGCCGAATCCGACGGGGTGGGTAGATCCGTTGGGGTTGAATTCCAATTGTCCTCCGCCGAAGAAGCCGGGTTGTGCAGTGCCGGGTGGAAGTGATGAAGTTAAGGTCGATAAGGGAGAGCCTCATCTACCATCTACTCAACCGAAAAAAGAATACCTTTATCGTGGAGATCGCAAGGGCCCCGAGGACATCTTTGCAAACGGATTCAAAAGCAAAGGCGAAAGCATAGATCTTTTACTTCACGCAATGGACAGCGACAACCCACCAAGCTACTTTATAAGTACTTCACCATCAAAAATAACTGCAATTGATTTCGGCACAAAGAATGGAACCAGGAAAGGCTATCTATACACACTTAGAAAATTGCTAGGTATCGACGTAAATAAAAAACTCGGAAAACTAGTACCTTTCGCCGACGAAACAGAAATAGCGATTCCCGGGAGCATTCACACCTCTGACATCCTGGGAGTAACTCCATTAAAAAAAGATGGTAGCTACGTTGGTTATTCAATCCCTAACCCTAATAGAGAATGACAATGGAACACGCCAAAATAACCATCATCAGGAATGGTATTAAAGAACAGGCAAGTCTGAATTATGACGACACAAAAGGATTGATAGTATTTTCCATGCTCAATGGTTTTATTAAGACATACAAAGCGAATGACCTGTATTTATGTCTAGCAAAAATCAGACACGAACATCCAGAAATTCTATTTCTTTGTAAAGGTGCAAAACTAAATGTAACCCCGTCAAGAATGTGCTCACAAATGAGCGGCGGCGCCATTGCGTATGATTTGAAACCAGGAATTCCTGCCACTCGAGACGATATAGTGCAGATATTTGATTACGAGGAAGAAAATTTATCTAAAGATTTAAAAGACCAACAAAATTACTACAATCAATGGATAAAATCATTGCAAAAATAAGATGCCAGCCCCCTAACCGACTACCCGACACCTTCTTCCAAAACACAAATACTAATTAAATAAAGACAAAAATGATCAAATCGATAGAAATAAAATTCCTCACCCCAAACGGTTTAGAAACCGCCATCATCGATATTGATAGTAGAAATACAATTCTCATATTTACTAGAAAAAACGGCCTTACAAAAAGCTATACCTCTTACAATCTTTACGGTTGTTTAGGTGAGTTGAGATTGGACTTCCCAGAGTTTACATTCCTGTGCAAAGGCGCAAAAATCAACGTGCATCCATCCAGCATGAGTTCCCAGATGTCAAACGGGCTCGTCGCCTACGAGCTTCAAATGGGAAAAAATGGAGAGGACATTGTCCGTATTTTCGACTATGACGACTGCAACTTAACAAATGATATTAAAATTCAAAAAGCATTCTACCTCGCTTGGGCAAATTCTCTAGCCAACTAATGAAACCTGATAAAAATGGAAATCCATATTCTTTCGCACAACCATGATATCCGATCCTGAAGGATCGGATCGCGACCAGCCAAGCAAATTGGTCACTGCTCATCCTCTTCATACTCAATATCCGCCTCATCCGAATCATTCAACGGCACCGTCGCATCATCCATCAACGACCCCGGATCCTCATTCCCCGGATCATTGATAAACGGCAGCCCACTCGGGCCTTTTTCTTCATTGCCTTCGGTTTCGGGAGTCATGGCAAACCTCATCATTCAGGGACGTGTATGACGTTCGAAAAGCCCTACAGCCAATCGTTCCAGCGTCTGACCCGCAAATACAAAAAACCCGGCAAAAAGCCGGGTTTCTGTTCAAACCTCCATCAATGATGGCGGTTTTTATGTTTGTTCTTGTGCTTGTGGCCACCGCCCGAGTGCGACCCACCATCGCCACCCAGGTTATTACCGACCGCACCACCCGCCGCGCCGCCCAACCCTGCACCGACTGCCGAACCGGTTGACCCGCCGAGGCTATTGCCGACCACTGAGCCACCTGCGGCGCCGAGTCCACCGCCAATGGCGGCTTCGGTGCGATTGTTCTTATTCGCCCCGACTGCACCGCCGGCCGCGCCACCCACACCGGCACCGACCGCCGCGCCAGTGCTACCGCCGAGCTGGCCGCCGACCACGTTGCCCAGTACGCCACCCAGTCCGCCGCCCACGGCTGCCGAACCATCCCCGGCCGCCATCGCGCCCTGCGCCACCAGCAATCCGAAAAACAGTGCAGATAATGACAATCGCATATGAACCTCACAGTTCCCGAATCGGGACAGTCCGCCCAAACAAGGGCCTATGTGAGATTGGAGACGCCTGCGGGAAAAACGTTCAGCAACGAAAAAGCCCGGCATCGAGCCGGGCTTATTCTGCAAGACGATCAGTCTCAGTGACGCTTGTGACCTTTGGCCAAGTTGCTGCCCACTGCGCCGCCGGCGGCACCGCCGAGGCCTGCACCAATGGTGGCGCCGGTCTTGCCGCCAAGGCTGTTGCCGATCACCGAACCACCGGCTGCACCGACACCGCCGCCGATGGCCGCTTTAGTACGGCTGCCCTTGCGTGCCGTCAGTGCGCTGCCCGCCGCGCCCGCAACGCCGGCACCCACTGCCGCACCGGTGCTGCCGCCCATTTTCTGACCGAGCACGTTACCCAGCGCGCCACCCAGGCCACCGCCCAGCGCGGCGGTGCCATCACCGGCAGCCATTGCACCTTGAGTCACCAGAAGCCCCAGAACCAGAGCAGGCAGAGTTAAACGCATGAAGAAAACCTCAAAAATTGGGATGACAAAAAGGGCCGGGATTTAATGCCGTCGTGGCGCAAAAGTCCAGACGAAAACAATGAGTTCCGCGCACTTGGCGCCGATTGGACAGCGATTCTGCAAAAGGTTTTATCGCAGGCAAAAAAAAGCCCGCTGGGGAGACGGGCTGGAGACTTGCTTTCTAACGGATGGCTTCACCCTACTGCGCTGGACGTGAAAAGTTTGTGAAAACCCTTCGCACCCTTGCCTACCACTTGTAGGACATTTCCGTGCTGAGCGTACGGACGTAAAAAACCTCGTTCATTGACGGGGTTGTTCATTGAAAAATTACTTTCTGGCCCGCGTGGTGACCTTGGGTAAAAATTTCGCCTTCGGCCCTTTCGGTGCCGTCGACTTGATCTTGCCGGTCTGCACCGGATCCTCGCCAAAACCTGCCTGATATTCGGTCTGGCCGCAGCGCACGCAATTGTTGAAGGAAAATTCAGCGCCATCGTCTTCGATATACGGATCAGTCATACCTTCGCCCCTTCGCCATCGGTCGACACCGGCAAAAACCCTTTTGCCTGAAAAAATATCGACCTCCAAGGCTTTTGAGACTAGCCGGTCATTCCTGGACTTGTGGTTCAGATCGTCTGACGCCCGACGAATGGCCTACAAAAATTCAACGCGGTGAAGCGCCATTGGTCCTACACCGCTAAAGAACTCCGGAGACAGGCCGTTGCCCTTTTTCATACAAATGAATCTCAAGGAGAGAACATGCAAATCAACGGATTCCCCAATATGCCTATCGTAAAACTCACGGACGAACAGATCGCAGCCGGCAAAGCCGGGGCGGAAAAACTCAAGGAAAAGATCGCTTCCGGTGAAATCACCATCAAATTACCGGGTCCGGATACGCCGGTTCTGCAACCTGGGGTCATTTACCATCCCAGCAAGCCAGTCGAACCCAACCCACCTTCTGACACACCGCCTCTCGTCGCCATCGATACACCACTGACCTATGACGGCAAAGGCAACGTGATACTCAAGCCGCAGGGCTGATCCACAACAAAAAGAGCCCATTCAATTGCTGAATGGGCTCACCCGCATGGAGTCCGAAATTCAGCGCAACTTCACCGCAGTGCCGGTCGCAAACACCACAACCATGCCGCCCTTGCCTGCGGGCATGCTGATCTCGAAATCCACCCCAACCACCGCATCCGCCTGCAGCGCACGCGCCCGTTCCTTGATTTCATCCGTCGCCTGAATCCGCGCCTCCTTCAACGCCCGCTCCAGCGTCTGCGAACGCCCACCAAAAAAGTCGCGCATGCCGGCGAACATATCGCGGATCACGTTAACCCCTTGCACCGACTCGGCACTGACAATGTCCAGGTAAGCGGTGATCTGGCGCCCCTCAATGGATTGAGTCGTTGAGATGATCATGGCGGTCGTCCTTTTACTGATGAATAAAAGCGCTGATTGTAATGCTCAACGCAACTCCGATCCGCCGCCTGATAAATTCCAGACGCCAGAAACCACAAAACCCCTGACTTCTTTCGAAATCAGGGGTTTTGTGTACTGAATGTGGCGGTGAAGGAGAGATTCGAAACTACCCGTTTGCGCTTTTCTGAGCACACCCCCCCGGTTTATAAGGGCTGCAGAGGAGCGAGATTTTTAATCTCAGTCCCATGTCAGTCCCATGGGTTTTGCGCACCAGGTTGCAGAACAGGGTCGCGAAAGCATTTCGACGTTTCATGTTGACCCATGGGAAAAAGGTAATTTTGGTAATGCAGCGTGAGCCGACCTCTAGAAGCCTTGAAACACGGGGCGTAGAGAGAATTCCTCAAAGGTAATAATTTGGTAAGTATGAGGTTAGAAAATTACCTTTCCTATTAGTAATCCCTGATAGCCCTCAAACCCAGTAAAATGGGGCACTTCAGAAATTATTACCCTAACTCTTACCTAAAATTACCTCTTGAGGTAATGACTGAACGCCACGCACCACAAGGTGCTGTAGCCCATTTCAATGCCTCGCTTACCAAAATTACCTTTTTCCCAGCCCACGTTTGAAAAACGGCCAAGGCGACGTCCCTTTTCGACGTTTTTCACACCATGCAAATTGGCGCTGATAACAAGGAAGTTCTTGGTGACGCTGTGCAATTCCGGAAAACACCGGAAAGCAAAGCAGGCTGGGCCTTCCAGCCGTTTTACAAGCGGTCAGCGCAGTGCCGAATTCGCAGCTAAGGCGAACAGTGCCGAAAACGAAAACACCTTATGCAGGAGGTTTTCCAGGCCGCAGCCCCTGCTCCCTGGGCGTCTCACTCCCCCGGCCAATTCGTCGACGCTACGTAACGCTGTGCAACGCCTCTGCACTTTTTTGCAAAACCTTGCACCGCGTGCAATCGCTACAACACCCACGGCCCCCGCAGCAGGCCTGGGCAGAGCCGGTGGTTGCACTGCTCTGGTCTTTGCACAAAAAAGGGAGGCAAAGCCCGTCGGCGGGAGGGGGATAAGTGGTTTTTCGTCATTTTTTTCCTAACGCTGCAGCATTTGGGTTTGGCAGCCTAGGTGAGATACGTCCTGACTGATTCAATGGACCCTATGCCACCTAGTCGGACTGAGTATTCCTACAGAGTCTCTCAGCAACCGTGAACAACTCGGTCATCTAGGTAGCTTTAGGAAGGACATATCATCGGGTGATGTACTTTTGAAGACTGTGATTGCGAGAGATTACCAGCGCCAGTATAGGAGATCAGGCATAGACTCCAATGATCGAAAAACCTGATTGTGCAGGGTTGCGCCTCGTACGAGATCGAGATGAGGGCGAACTGTTTCTATCCGGCTGCCAAATCGACCCTCGTTACAAGATCATGGCACTGCTAAGGAAGATAGCTTTCGCGATGACCAGGCGATTCTGCTCTGAGCCCCATTTTTCTGATGCCGACCATGGGCATTTAGGGGGCCATGGCCTTGCTACCGTAAGCATAGCTATCTAAGCTACAGCTTTTGCGACGCATCGGAAATTACGCAGTGATCAGAACGATTGAGATCGAAAACTATAAGTCGATAGAGAGTGCTTCTTTCGAATTAGGCAGGATCAATGTCTTCATTGGAGAAAACGGCGCAGGCAAAAGTAATTTGCTAGAGGCCTTATCCCTACTTAGCGCTGCAGCGGCAGACAAGCTGGATAACGAATATCTTTACTCCCGCGGTGTACGCGTCACGGCCCCCCAACTCATGAGCTGCCAGCTTCAAGACGGTTCTGATTCTAATCCTATTATTATATCTGCCACCCCGATAGATAGTGAAAAACTCTCATATGAGTTCACGCACGATAATAAGGCTTACGCCAACTGGAGCTTCACATTTAAAAAAGACGGACTGGGAGCAGATGAATTTCAGATTAAAAGATTCGACAAATACGTAAAATCAGAAATCCCAGATGAAGAACAGTTAAATAAGCAGATCTTCGAATTTATCACGGCAGCTCAACTTGTAGCTGAAAGCCTTCAAAAACAGAAACCGATCGATAAATCCACATACGAAAAAAACCATATAACTAGTATATTCAGATCAATATCGAAGGAATTCGAAGTAATTCCAAACGAATTAAAAGAGTTTCTCATATATTCACCCGAACAGTCTTCTCTTAGAGCATTCGATCCTGAAGGCCAAATTCAACCTCTCGGAGTTCAAGGTGAAGGACTACTAAAACTTGTAACTGTTTTATATAACGAAGACAAAGCTGCAATTACTACAATCAAGGAAAGCTTACAGGTACTAGGTTGGTTTAGCGACTTCACTGTCCATGACGGAACTAGCTCGGCCCCACCGAAACTTGAGATATTTGACAAGTTTATTGAAGGAAGCATCAAAAGCTTTGATCAAAAAAGCGCGAACGAGGGCTTTCTTTTCCTTCTATTTTACTATGCGTTATTTTCGTCCGCGCTTACGCCTAAATTTTTCGCCGTAGACAATATCGATGCATCTTTAAACCCTAAACTTTGCATGATGCTTATCAAACAGCTCGTAAAAATATCGGAAAAATCAGGCAAACAAGCAATTCTCACCACCCACAACCCTGCAATCTTAGATGGATTAAACTTAGAAGACGACGAACAGCGTCTGTTTGTGATCAGCCGAAGCCTGAAAGGACAGACTAGAATTAAACGCATAGAGAAACCTAAGGATAGCAATCTAAAACTGTCCGAAATGTTCATGCGCGGCGTGCTTGGTGGATTACCTAAGGATTTTTAAATGCCAGCCTTTGCACTTGTTACCGAAGGGATTACTGATCAAGTTTTAGTTGAGAGTTTGGTCACGACCATTCTAGAAGACGAATACGGCATAGAGGTTGACATCAACGTCCTGCAACCTCTTCTAGATGAAACCGATAATGCACGCCAAAAAAAGGAAAGTTTTGGTGGCTTTGAGAAAGTCTTGGATTACTGTTCAGATCAAGAAAAAATCCAAGACGCTCTGGCGTTCAATAACTATCTAATAATTCAGATTGACACTGACTCTTGCGAGCATCCTGCTTTTGGCCTTAATCTCTACCGAGATGGCAGCGAGTTGTCCCCACGAGAACTGGTCACAGACGTGACAAACCTGCTTATTAGTAGGATATCCACTCAATTTTATAGCCAATACAACAATCGTATAATTTTTGCAATAACCGTCCACTCAACAGAGTGTTGGCTACTCCCGTTCTACAACACCAAAGGGACCTGCAAAACTAAAAACTGCCAACAGCATCTAAATAACGAATTAAACAAACAAAATATCTCTTACAACAAAGACGGGCCGATTTACCGCAAACTGTGTAAACCGGCTCTCAAGTTGAAAAACATTGATGCTGCTGCCCGATACAACTCCAATCTAGGAGATTTTATTGGACATCTCAAAAGCTTCGCTCCTTTTCAGGTCACGATAACTTAGTAGCAATAGCAGCCGGGCGTCGGTTTGTCACATCGTGACTGAGGCTAACTCTGCCGACAGCAATCCAGCGCTCGCAGCTTGCTTGGCAAAAAAAAGGGCATTCGTAGGTGGCGGGCTGGAAGCGTGCACATGCTCGCCAACTTGAATATTCATATCTGCTACCAGGTCAATTAAGTCACCGAGTATTCGCAGGACATTCACACCGTTTGAGCCCAACCAAGTTTTTGGTGCCATTAAACACTGGCTCACGCCTGCAAAGCTTTCACGCAGTCTCTCAATCCGCTCTTGCATATCTCCGCCTACTGTAGCGTTGTGCTTTTGACCCACGACTATGTTCAGATCCCGGCCAGTAGCCTGGTGCAGATCATCCACCGCCGCCAAGCTCGCAGATCCGCCCGACATCAGCTTGAGCGCACCCAACGCTTCGATCTTCTTGATGCCACCCACCGTCTCGGTCGAATGGTCGTCCACTGTCCTGGTGTGATTCTGAAAGGCCTCGGTGTTGTCTAGGGCTTCGACCTCGCGCTCGATCGCCTTGTCCTGAATCTTCCCATCCGTCTGGCGCAGCCAGTTGCCGGCAGAGTCGACGCGCTGCTGGCAGGCTTCGCTGTGCTGCCACACCTGGTCGCCCTTCGGCACCCGGGGCAGGCTCAGGCCGTGCGGCAGGATCTGCGTGATAAAGGGCTTGGTCGGCATGCCGTAGGCGAAGCTGACCACGACAGTGGTCCCCTCCTCCGGAAAGCCGAACATACCCGCCTCTTGCCCGCCCATCGGCGCCGGCAGCGGCAAGCTGGTCAGAATCGGCAGTGCCGGATCTGGCTCGCCGTCTGGCCGCAGCACCTCGACGTCGACGCCAAAGCGCGGCCGGAATTCATCGCACAGCCCAGGCGCTGCCGGCGCGTCCGGAACAGCCACAACACGGCCAAAACGTGGCAGATGGTAGCCGCCGGTCAACTCTGGGAATTGGCGCGCTACTGCGCGTTGGATTGCGTCTTCCATCGGATAGCCATCTGATTGCCGGTGAGGGTCACACTGGTGATCCGCTCGCCTTGGTTGATTGATGCGCCTGGCCGCAGACCTGGTAGGGCCGCGATCATCGCGCTTTGATTGCCCTGGTAGCCGTCGAACAGTTCAGCCGGCAGCTGCAGCGGCGATCGAGCGCCGAAGAAGCTATCAGCCCAACTGCCGACAAACACCTCTCCGTCACCCTGCTGCTGCCAAACGAAGTCAGCGATGCCGAACACGCTGGCCATGCTCTGCATCGCCTGGTAACCGGTGGCCAAGCTGTAGAAGTACGGGACCTTCACCTGGGCATAAGGCCGATCGGGCACACGAAAGCGCAGCCCGGTCTTGTTGCTGATCTCCTCGAGCACGGCCTGCAGGTGAACATGACGCAGGTTCATCGGCAGTGACTGGGCGAGGATTGCGGCGACTTCCCGGCAGAACAACACTTGCTCGGTACTGTTCACGGCGGTCGAAGTTTCCACATAGCCGATGAAGTGCCGCTGCAGCACGCTTTCGTTGTAGCCGACATCCAGTGTCACCAGCCCCTTCAACGTGGCAGCGGCTTGAATGGTGAACGTGGCGCGGCCGGGGCCGGCCAGCTCCAGGCGGATGTCGTCTTTAACGACCGGATAAACCACGCCGCCGATCGTCAGCACCTTGTGCAGTTTCATGCTCATGGGACACCGCCCAGGTAGTTATCCAGCTTCTTCAACGTGGCCTCGAAACCTGTAAGAGCAGCGCCGGTACCGGAACCATCACCGCCCGCCCCGGCATCGGCGCCGGCCACGCCGCTACCCGGTGCAGATTGTTTAGTGACGCCATTGGCCGCTCGGCGTTGTTCGACCTTCTCCGGGTTCGATTGCTTCTCGGTCAGAGTGAACTGGACGGACCAGGCCGCGAGCGTGTCATCCTCACGGGCGCTCACGCCTTCGGTGAACTGCACCTGGCGAATACCAAACGCAGCAGCCGTGTCGTTGACGATTCGATAGGTCTTGAGTTGCCCGCCGCCGGCGGTGCCTTCGGCCAGGCGCATCAGCGTTTTGAGCTGTGCCTGGTCGACAAAGGCAATCTGCATGGCCACGGTCAGCGTCTTGGGTTTGAAGCCGCTGTGCGCCTTTTCGCTGCTGCTGGTCTGGCCCGACAGATCGTCGCTCTCGATCCGCAGGTTGGCGGTGACCTTCATTCTTTTGCCCAGCACTTGCTGGCCATCGAGCAGCAGCGTCATAGGCCCACCAGTTCGCGAACAAAGCTCAGTCCGGACAGCGATCCGACCAGCATCACACCGGACGACAGCACCCACTCATGCCCAGGCGCGTCATCGCGCAGCAGTTGCTTGCGCAGCTCGTCCGGCGTACCAGGACCGAGCAGACGTGCCCGCATGGTGACGTCCGCATCACCGCCGGCGAGCAGTGCCTTAAGGTCGTTCAGTTGCTGATCACGGCCCTGTTGCTGCGCCGCCTTGCGAGTGGCCAGCGCCGCCAGATCGGCCAGCGGCGAACTGTCCGCCGCGTAGCTTTCGAGTGCGGCCAACTGACCGGACATGGCTTGCTTGGTTGCCTTCAGCACGGTGCAACGCTCCAGCGGCAGGCTTTGCCAGCGCGGCAACGGGCCGGCGCTCGGCATCACCCACTTCTCCGCCTCGAGCGTGGACAAATGCTGTGCCCGTCTCTCAGCGCGCACCAGGTCCGGAACAGGCAGCAAGGCATTGAACCGTTTCAAGGTGCTGGCCAACTGGCCGAAGTTGGTCGACAGGAACAGGATCGACAACGCGTATTGCGCTGTCGTCGGCCGTGCCTGGTCGGCGTTGTCCGTGAGCTTGTCAGCCATCACCTGCAGCAGGTTCGGCGCCGAAAGGAAACGCTGGTTGCCGGTGCCCTGCCCTATGCCGGATTGAAACGGTGTCACGGTGATGCAGGCCGGCACTTCGCCCAGTTGATCGGCCAAAGCCGATCGCCCGGCCGCAATCACGCTTTCGGCTGCGGCCCCAACCGGTCCCGGATTGGTGGTGGCGAGTCCCGTCAGTCCGGCCAAGCGTTGCGCGGTGCTGGCCAGCTCGCCGCCGGCCAGATCCTTGGCAGCCGTCAGTTCGTCCATCCATTGAGTGGACTGCGCCGGCCAGCGCATCGTCACCGGTGCCCAAGTCACGGCTGCAGCTCCGACCAGGTAACCGCCTCGATCGCATCGATATCATCGTCAGACAGGGCCTGATCCAATCGTTGCTTGAGTGCGTGTGCTTTCTGCAGCTGCTGCAGCTTGAGCGTCGTGAAATCATTCAGCACCTGACGCAGTTGTTTCGGGGTGTGCGTCCGATAGGCCTTGAGCCCTTCGCCGTCGCGGCAGGGATAGACCACGTCAGCAGGCCCGATCGCGCTGACCAGGTTGATCTGATCGTAGAGAGCGGACTGATAGGCATGCGGTGCCCCCAGCGCCTTGGACGTGAAACCGCTCAGGATCTGCGTTTCGCAAGCCTGATTCACTTCCAGGGTTTTGGCTGCGTGACGCGTAACCAGAACGGTCGGGATGTCATCAACCCAGTGCCCGTCGCGCCAGACCTGGTGCGCACCTGGCACCAACAGCGTGTAGCCGGCCGGCAGGGCGTCAAACCGGCTGAGAACCCGAGGTTCGCGGGTTTTCGTGTTGTACGCAGTCATGTTTTCGAGGTTGTCGGTCAGGGTCCACTGCGCACCGGTCCAGAAGGCCGCTTTGCCTGCAGGGATCGCCGGCGGCGCCTTGGCCACGCAGCCAGCGGGAATCAGCCACACATCTTTTTCCAGAGGGCTGGGGTCGACTTCGACCGGCCCAACGTAGAAGCCGAGGCGATCGGTTTGGTAGTAAGTTTTCGTGGTCATGGCCGGTCTCAATAACGGATGCAGAAAAGCAAGGCGATGTTGCGGGGACGGGTTTCATTGCCGCCATTGGCCTGAGTAATCGTGTGCAAGTTCACCCCCTCGCCCACCGAGCTGCTCACGGCCAGGTTCTGCCCGATCACGTTGCCGCCCGGGGACGAAGCGTTCGCGGGAATTCCGTTCGCCTTTGCCAGCGTGGTGTGGGAGTGCTTGGCAAACATCGAGTCCTGGAACGAAGCAAAACCCCGATTGGGGTCAATGCCCCGCGTATCGTCCCAGCCACGCAGGAACTCGCCGCGCAGATCCGGCAGGTTGAATGTCGCGACACCGTCACCGGCGCCGAAGGTGGTGCCGATCCGCGCAAACAACGCGCTGTAGGCTGTGCGGGAAACGGCAGCGCCGTTGCACTTAAGCCAGCCGGTGGGCGGCGTGATCATCGCGAAGGTCGCCACTTGCCCGGTTTCGGCACTGACCATCTCAGCCTTCAGACTTTGCAACGCCTTAGTGGTCGCAAGGATCTCGCTGCTGTTGCTCGCCGGATCGTCGCTTTTGGCGTTTGGCAGGTTGCCCAGGTCGACGTCGTCTTTGGTCGTTGCTCGAGCGCGCAGATTTTCGTAGTCGCCAGTGCGAGCAGCGAAGTGCGCGACCAGGGCGCCGTCGATCGCCTCGACGTTTCGGCGATCGGTGAATGCGTTGGCCGACGCCAGATCAGCGATCGCCACGCAGTAATGCTGCACGCCCGCGCTGTCGCGGTAGTCCGGTCGATTGGCGCCGAACACCACGTTCCAGCTGGCGACCACGTCGCTCAGCTCGCGCTGCAGCGCAACGTCGAGCCAGGCCGTGGTGGGAAACGCCACCGGCGCAACGGCCAGCGCGGTGCCGCGCACGACGCGGATGCCCTCGATGTAGGCCATCCCGGGTTTGAGCTGATACGCGCTGCCGACCTTCTCCAGCTGCAGCGAATTGCCAAAGAAACAAGCGCGGCCGTAGATGTCGCGATTGCTCAGGCGTTCGCGCTCATCGATGCCTGCCAGGCGCACGGTGAAGTCATGCTGCCAAGTGCTGGCATCGATGGTGATGCCGGTCAGTTCCTGGGCGCCGTCGAATGCCACCAGAAAGTTGCGCGTGAGGTTGTTGCCGACTTGCAGCGGCGGAATATTGCGCCGCTTGATCTGCAGCGGCACGTAGGCGACGGCAAACAACACGCCCTCGGCCGTTTCGAGACCGATCCAGTTGAAATCCCAGTCGCCGATATCAGAGCCGATCTGCGAGCTGTAAACGACCTGGTTAGGATTCACGAACCCGGCGTTTTCTGCCGGGATGTTGTAGACGTGCATGATCTGCGCGGCGGCAGGCTTCGCTGCCGCGCGATCGACCGGACCGTTGGCATCGAGCCCAGGAACGTTGGCAAAGATGAAACGCACCACGTCCAGACCCTGTTTGGCGACGTGTTTCTGTGCGATCAGGCTTTCGCCGGCGAGGGTAATGCTGGCTCCCATTCGTGGGCTCCTAAAGAGTGGCGACCAGCGTTTGCTGATCGTCGTTGAAGTCGACCAGCGCAACCCCAAGGGTCACCGGCGTCAGGGTTACAAAGTCGTAGCGGCGGCACGTGCGGCCGTACTGTTGAATCAGCACACGCAGCAGCTCGGGATTCTTCGCCAGTTGGGAGTCGGTGAAGCGCAACAAAACCACGTCCCAGTCCCGATCGGGCATGCGCTCCTCGATCTCGACGTAACCCACGCCGAGGCGCTGCAGGATGCGTTTCATCCCGGCGGTGCTGCCGGCGTCTACCGCGTTGATAAAGGCGAACTTCACGCGCAGCCGGTACAAGCTTTCCGGCTCGTCCTTGAAGCGGGTGATATCGCGCTGCCAGGCCAGCAGATCGAGCATGACCGGGTGACAGGTTTCGGCGTCCATCTGCAGCAGCGGCCAGCGCAACCAGTCCTCGACCTTTTCCCACCACGATTGCGAGGCCTGCTTGAGCTTGGTCAGCTCGGTTCCGGCGAGCCAAAATTTCAGTTCGAGCTTAATCACCGAACACCGCCTGCAGACTCCGAATCCGGGGAATGTTCAGCTCGGACAGAATGTCGACGTTGTCGAAGTCCAGCGACTCGATATCGGGAAACTGCAGGTGCAGTTCTTCGCCCAGGCGGCTGAAGGAAAACCGCGACTGCGGAAACGTCAGCGTCGGCTGATAGTCGGTGGTGGTGCTCTCGCGAAAAGCGGCGCGAATAAACAGTTCGATTGCTTCGAGCAGCGCCTGGCGTTTGTCGGTGGCCACCGTTGCGCGGGGCCAGATCGTCACGCTCAGGTCGTGCAGAGTTTCAGGCATGGCCATGACCAGCATGTCGTCGCCATGGCCGTGATTGCCCTGGTCTCGGATATGCGAGTTGATCAGCTCCAGGTAAGCCGCTGCCGGCACGTCGGCATCGAACAGCACGAACGCGTTGGCGCTGCCGGGGCCACGCGGGGCGCCATGTTCGAAGTAAACACCGTCAGGGCGCACACCGGGAAAGGCCGAAATCATCGCCCGGTAAACCGCATCGGTGTGCCACTGGTTAACCGCCGAGAACTGGTTACGCACGCGCAGGCGCAGCTCGTCGTAGGGTTCCGGGTCTGCCCCGGGCACGGTCAACCAACCGTCCTTGTTGATCACCTGGGCAATGCCCGGCACCGGAACCGGCAAGATCGCGTAGTAACCCGGCGCCAGGTTAAATCCGGATCCGCTCTCGATGGCTTCAACCGGGATCTCCAGCTGCATCAACCCGTCGTTAAAAGCGCCGGCGGCGGTGGTGATCAACTGATACACATGGCCATTGATGGCGGCCGACTGGACGATGGTCCCGGCCGGCACGACCAGCGCGCCGCCGGCGGCCGTGCGAGTGAACAGCAGAAAACCCGAAGCCTTGCTGGCTCCTTTGCGTTCAACGTTCACTGCCCACGCGAGCATTTCAAGCCAAGCGCCGGTCGCTGTCTTGACGAAAAAGTTCGGCAGCACCGACTCGACCAGAAAGGTCAGGATCCACATGACCGGCTTTGTCACCAGGGCAGTGATCACCCGCCAGAACGGTGAGTAGGCGCTGGTGTTACTCAGCTTGCTGCCTTGGGCCAACACCTCTTTTTCCCACGCCTGGCGCAGTGCCGCCTCGGTGGTCGGAATGCCGGCGTCGGAGAGTGCCTGCTTGAAGTCCACGTCGCTCAAAGGTTCACCTCGATGCTTCCGAATTTCAGGGTGGTGGCCGTGACCAGGAACTGACCTGGCTGCAGCTGGGAGATCTGCGCAGTGCCTGGCACCAGTCGCTCGTCGTTCTCCACCAACAGTTCCAGCTGCTGAATGCAGTCGCGCTGACGCAGCCGATCGCGCTCGGCCACCAGGGTGACCAGCAGCCCGCTGTCGCGGATCATGTGGGCGATGTCTTGAGCGATGCAGGCACGGTCGTCGACCAGGTTGGGCTGCTGCGACAGATCCAGTGCCAGGTCGTTGTCGATGATCAGCAGGTCGATGTATTCGCTCATCCCCCCACCGCCATCGAGACCATGTTCTCGAGCTCCAGCGGCGTCATCGGCTTGCTGGTGTGAATGTTCACGTTTTCCACGGTGTTGCCCTTGTTCTGGCTGTTGCTGTTGTTCTGAATGCTGGTCAGTAGCCCGCCAGGCGGCACGGCGTTCGGACGCATAGGCGACAGTCCAACGGCGCCGCCGGCGTTCATGCGCTGGCGTGCTTGTTCGGCCTGTTCGGCCAGTGAAGGTGTGGTGACCAGGGGCGGTGCCATGCCGGGCAGATCTGGCGCCTTGGGCAGATCGCCAAAGCTGGCATCGATCTCAACGCCGGGGATCTTGTTGATCATCTCGATCAGTCCGTTGATAGCACTGCGGAAAATCGACACGATGCCGTCCCAGGCAGCGGACGCCATGCCGGACCATCCGCCGATCGAGCCGAACCAGTCAGACAGCGCCTGCAATTGGGCGGAGATCCACTGAAACGCGGCGGTGTTCATCAGCGCGGCGGTCCATTCATCCCAGTAGACGATCGCAGCGATGATCACCGCGCCCAGGGCCATGATGCCCAGGACAATTAGCATCACCGGGTTGGCCGACATGGCGACGTTGACCAGCCAGATCGCGCCCTGCCAAAGCAGCATTCCAACCCTGACGATGCCCATCCAGGTGTACATGGCGACCAGACCAACCACGAAGGCGGCGACCATGACGGTGTGGAACAGGAACATGGCGATCGACTTGTAACCCTGCCAGTTCAGCAGCTTCCAGACCGTGAGCGCGCCCAGCCAGGCCATCTTGCTGATGCCGACCACCAGCGTGACCGCCGACATCGCAGCGACCAGTCCGAGGATCACCAATACGGTGATACCGATCACCCGCGTGATGTTGGGGAAGATCTGCGTCCAGCGCGTCAGCGTGCCGGCGATGCCCACCAGTTTGTCCATCAGCGGCGTCAGCATCGGAATCAGCGCCTGTCCGAAAGACGTGCGCAGCGCCTCCACGGCGGCGCCGAACTGCTGCCACGGATCGACCATGGCCTTGGCCATCTTCTCGGCGTTCTCCAGCCCTCGGACCTTGCCCAACTGATCCAGCCCGTTTTTGAACCGATCCGTGTCCTTGGCCAAAGCGTTGATCACGCGGGCACCTTCGCCGCCGAACGCTTCCGTCAGTTTGGTGCCGGCAGCCGCGCTGGTCAGATCGCCGAACTTGCCCTCGAGCTTGGCCAAGATGTCCGCCATGGGCATCAGCTGATCGTTCTGATCCGTGAACTTCATCTTGAGCTTTTCAGATGCGGCGCCAATGTTCTCGAAGAACGACTTGTACAAGCCGCCGGCATCGCCGCCTTCCATGGTGCTGCTCAGCGTGCCGATCACCGCGAACTGCTCGGCGATGTCGACGCCGGCGGTGTTGGCGATCTGCCCGACTTCCTTGAACGCATCCTTGAGCTGTGCGCCGTCCGTGCGGAACAGCTGCGCGGCCAATGCCGTCTGGCCGCCCAGCTTTTCGACCCACTGGCTTTTGCCCATGGTGTCGGCTGATGTCTTGAACAGGTTGTACATGGTGCCGACGTAGGCGCCCATGGTCTCGGCGTCGGACTTGGTGGCTTTGGCCAGCAGGTTGCTGGTGTTGGTGAACGTGGCCAGTTGGTCGCCGGCCAAGCCCTTGATCGCACCTGAAATACTGTAGGCCGAAGCCGCAAAGTCGCGGGCATTGGCCCCGTAGTTCACTGAGAACTCCAGGGCTTTCTGATTCAGCGACGTCAGCGCGTCCTCGGCGACACCGAGCGAGCGAACTTCACCCAGGGCGCGATTCATTTCCAGCGCTGGCTGCAGCGACTCGCTGATGCCCTTGGCGGCGCCGACCATCCCGCCCAAACCGAGCGCCATTTGCTTGATGTTGGCTTCGCCCTTCTCGGCCAGGTCGGAAAAGCTGGTTTTGACCTTGCCCAGGGGCGCGCTGACCTTGTCGGTCAGGCTCAGGATGAAGGCCAAGCGGGCACTGCGGTCAGCCATGGGGTTTTATCCGTTCAGCGCGAAGGCGATGCCGTTTGCCACGGCAATCTCCATCCGTCTCCAGTGTTCGTCCTCCAGCCACTTGGCCACCCCCATGCTCTCGATGGTCGGTTCGGTACCAGGCAGCCAGCGATTGGTCAGGGCCAGCAACTGGCCCAGCCCGTCCTCTTTTAAGCCGTCAGCGTGCTCGAGGACTTTTTTACGACGATGCCCAGATCCGGCGAGTACTCCTCAAGCAGCGCGCCTGCCAGTTCCATCACCGTCACCGGGTTGGCCAGGAACGGTTTCAGATCGGCTTTCTGATCGGGTTTGATGGTGCCCATCAGCAGGTTGGTTGCCGGGGAAACCTTGTTCGCTTGAGTGGTGGCGTTGAAGTACTTGGTCACGTCCTGAGGGGTCAGGGTGAACACGAAGTCGGTGCCGCTGATTTCGAGGGTGATGTCGCGATTTACGTTGGTCATGGGTCTATCCGTTGAGGTTGGTTGAATAAAAAGGTCAAGGTTTCACCGGCGTTCGTTGCACCACCGTGCCGATGTAGTCCTGCAGGCCAAGCACCATTCGCCGAGTTAGGGCGAGTTGGTCTCGGAGGGTGAAATAATCCGATCGAGCGTCTGCTGCGAGTTCGGAGGATCCAGCATCAGCCACGCCGCCGGCGCCGGAATGGGCGGCAACTGGGGCGACTGGACAGGTGGCTTTGACGAGCAGCCGGCGAGTGCCAAGAGCAACATCCCGCTGCAAAGCCTTGTTGAGGTCGAGCGCATTTTTCAGCTCCTGGGTGTGTTTCAAATCGTTGGCATCGCGGGCAGCGAGCATTTCACCGCTGACGCGCGCCGCTTCGAGCAGGCCGTCGCGTTCGGTGCTGACCGTGCCCAGCCCCCGCACGGCGTCATCGCGTTCGATACGGGCGTCGTCACGCTGATCGGCCACGTAATCGAACAGAACGTAGGTCAGCAGGCTGGCGAGCAGCAGCGCGCCGGCCAGACGCATCGGTGCGGTGGTCATTTGATGCAAATCCTCGCTTCGTCAATGCGGCGAGCGTGCAACCCGGGGACGAATCGCTTTTTGCCCTGGGCGTCGGTGACGTACGACCAGACCGGCGTTCGGCCATCCGGCGCCCAGGCCAACGCCTTGCAGCCGGCAGCGATATCGCCCGCATTGATCAGCGCGACAGCGCGGCTCGCGCAAGTCGCCGGCACGCCGACGTTGTGGCTGTGGCTGCTCAGAGCGTCAAACGTGTTCTGCCCGATCGCCTGATTGGTCAGGCAATCCGCCAACGCCAGCTGGCCCTTCTTGATCACCAGTTGTTCCACCTCGGCGCAACGCGCCGGCGACCAGTAGTCGCCCACGATCACCGGATAGGGGCTGGTGTATTTGGTGATGCCCAGGCAGACCGTGGGTAAACCACGGGCGAGTGCGTCGGCGTAAACGGTGTTCTGGCCCGTGCCCTCCCACTTGCCGAGCAATGCAACCAGCGGCGCGCTGACCAGCACCAGGACGCCGGCAGCGATCTTGTTGCGCAGGCTCACGACTTGCCCTTCCAGTCGAGCAGCATCTGGCGGTACTTGGGAACCAGCAGAAAGATCTGCAGCACCATGTAGAGCGCGGTCAGCATGTAGGCGACCGCCGACCAATCGACGGTGCCCGTTGCACCTGTAGCGGCTACGCCGATCGCGGGCGATGCCTTCGCCAAGGCAATGGCAGTGTCTTGGGCGACCTGATTCGCGCTCATCGCTGAACCTCTTTTTCAACAGTTGTTTGGCAAGGCACGCAGCGAGTGATGCCGCCTAGCGCCTGGCGCTTTTCTGGGATTGGGTTATCACAGTCCACGCAGTGAGTCCGGCTCGGTCCGGACGGACGCTTGCAGGCGAGCTGGGCCGCAATGGCCTTGTCCCGCTGCAGCTGCTCAAGCGCCTGAGCGCGATCGAACCAGTCCACCATCAGCTAAGCCCTTCGATTTCAGTGGAATCGAGGTACGGCACGCCGTTGATCTTCACGAAGTCCGGACTGGTGACGTCATACGGGATCTTGTGAGTGTTCTTAGCAGCGCCCTTTGGATCGATGCTGAGCAGGCTGGAGATGCGCAACTTGCAGCCAAAGGCTTCGATGCGCAGCTCCTCCTCGCCGGCCTTGGCGAAGAACACGGAGTCGAACAGGGGCAGCTTGCGGAAACTCCCGGCAGTCTTCGCCGCCTCGATCAGCAAATTGAAGTTGGTGGTATCCAGCTCCATTTCGCCGGCGGCCGCTACGTCGCCGTCGACGTGCCCATTGGGCACGCCACGCGTCTGCGCTACGGCGGTGTTGTCGGTGATGTCCAGGGTGCAGGCTTCGACGTGAATGGTCAGATCGCCCACGGTGATGTCGAAGTTCTTGCCGCCAATTTTTGCAGTCATGCAGGGTTACTCCGCGATGGAAAGATCGAGCGCGATGTTCGCGGTCAGGTCTTTCGGGCAGTTGAGGGGGCGAACGCTGATGTACACCTCGATCGCGGTTTTGCTCGTCCAATTAAGGACAATGGCGTCGTCTGCGGGCGTTTCGATTTCACCAGGGAACACCTGGCCAGCGAAGGTCGTTGACTTGGCCATCGCACGCAGCGGAGTCATCAGAAAGGTTTTGTTGCTGGCCATGCTGTTGGCGCTGCTGTTCAGGCGCCGATCACCCACACGACGGATCAACAGCGGACGAACGCGGCGTGCGGCCTTGTCGACAATGCGCAGGTACTCGATCACCCGAAAATCGCTACCAGGGGTGTCGAGCATGTTGCCGTCCCCCCAGTACACGCCTTCGTAGTCCGCGTAGGTCTGAGTGACCGAGAAGCGCGACTTGTCCAGTTCGGCCCGCACGGCCGAGGTCAGCGGCACACCCTCGGCGTCCACCGGCACAGGGCCGAGACCCAGCACGGCACCGGTGGCCACGCGCATCGGACTGTCGGCAATGCTGACTTCGGCAGTGGCCAAGCGGCCGGACAACACGCCCAGGTCATTGCCGTGCAACTGTGGAACGCAGAGCACGCGCGGCGCGGCCAGGCCTTCGGTGATCGCCTTCTGGGCAGCGAGATATTGCGACCAGCTCATGCCTGCTTGAATGCCGGCAGACGACGCCATTACGAAAGCGCGGCGACCGTAGGTGTTGCTCAGTCCGATCGCGGCTTCATGCATGTCGCCCAGCTCATCGCCGCTCGAAACCGTCGCGCAGATCACGATCGCTTCGAAGGAGTAGTTTTGCTCCAGCGCGGTGGTCAGCGCGTCCTGCCAGGTCTTTTCCGCGACCAGAGGAATTGCCAGGCACGCCCAGCGATCGCCGCCGTTCAAACGTGCAGCGGTCACCTGCGTTTTCAGGTCGCTGGCTGGAATGCCCAGCATCACGTCCAGATCGCTGTCGGTGTTGAGTGCGATCACCTGACCCTGACTTTTGGGGCCGGCGCCGATGAAAAGGAAATAGCGCTCCACCTCAGTGACAGCGCCCTGACTGAGATTGAGATTGTTGACGCTGACTTTACCGAGTGCCATGCAGTGCCTCGTTAGCGGGGTGAATTTAGGATTTGTTGCAGCACCAGGTTCACCAGCTCGCTGGTTTCTGATTCCGTGCCGGGGCCGAGGAACTGACGTTTTGGCAGGGTGATCTCCCAGCTTTGCGCACCAGATGACTCGGATTTCTCATCGTCCAAGAGGCGGATCAGCAGACCCGCCTTGGCGTAATTCAAATGCTCCTGAATCCACGCCACAGACGGGCGTGTCAGGGTTTTCTTTCCGGCCTGCCGGGTTTTGAACCCCAGCCGGCGCAAGCGCTTTGCCTGCTTTTTCGTCGCGGCCAGACCTTCGGGAACCTTGTTCCATTGGCGCATCTGCGCGGCGGTACGGCGCTCGGACACGCCGTTATGTTGCTGGGAGGCAACCCACCTGGTCAGCGCGTTGCGCCAGCCCAGCTCGGCCTCGTCCGCGTCCAACCGGGTGACCTCGAGCAGCTTGCCCAGGCCGGATTCCATCTTCTTTTTGCCCTTCGACGAGCCTTTGCGGGCCTCGAATGGGGAACCGTCCAGGTTCTGCTGGTCACGGATCCGCTGCCGGCTTTTGCTGCGCACGCGCTTGCTGACGTTATTGAGCAAACGCCGGCGCAACTGCGGTGGAAGCTCCATCAGCGCAAGCTGTTTCTCCACGTCCAACATCCCGCGGATATCGCGCTCAAACGTGCTACGCGCCACGGCTGGCCACCTCGCCTTTTTCCGCAACCCACAGCTCAAACGGCTTGAACGCGTAGAACTTGCCGAAGGCTTCAATCTCGCCGTCGTCGGCCTCGGAGAGGTATTGCGGTTCGCTGAACTGCAGCTTGATGTCGACGTCGGCCAGATCGTTGTCGAGCATTGTCACGTCGAACACCGGCGCCGGCAGACCATCACGGTCATCGTCGTTCGTCTCCAGCCAGCTACCGACCAGCGCCATCAGGCGAGCCGGGTTGTCGGCAAAGCGCTCAAGCACGATCGTCGCGCCGTAGTTCATATCGCCCATGCGCATGCCGTCGACGTCGGGCTTCCAGATCAGCTCGAGGCTGACCTGGTCTGTCCAGCTGTCGAGCTGTTCAGGCGCCACCAGACGGCGCTCGATAAGGTAGGCGGTCAAGGCGCGAAGCTTGATCACAGGAGTACCGCCGTGATGCGGCCACGGCCCTGCAGCGATCGCACAGCCTGCTGACTGAACTCGAGGAAGGTTTCCTTGCGCTCGGGGGCTTCCTTGCCCAGGTTCTCCGCACTTTCGCGGCGGATGATCGAGGCGAATTCCGGCAGCAAGCTGGCCTTCGCACGGCAATACACGGCGCGCTTGTACGTCTCAGCTTGAAAGGTGCGCTCCGGCAGGACGGTGGTGTCTGCAGATTCAACGCGTGACACTCCAGCGCCCTGCCAGCGCGCTTTTAAACTGGCCAGATCACTGTTGACCTGGGCCATGGCCGTAGCCAGGTTGATGACCAGCATCTCTACCAGGTGCTCCGCCGGCAGGCGGTAGCCCTTCTGAAACTCGATCACGGAGAGATCCGGCCAAAAGCCGTCGTTCTCGATCGCGTGTTCCACAAAGGTGGTGGGCTTCCCGGAAAAGCTCATTGCTGGCCGCTCGAATAGGGCGGGGAGCCTGTTTTCAGTGGGACGGTCCATAAATGGGCGGCTCACTTCCACAGGTCCCCGCTGGGGGGGTAGTCGGTTATTCGGAAGCCGGGTTAGCGGCCGCTTGTTTTTCCAAGGCCTTGCGGACTTTTTTGATTCGCGTGTCGTTGCCGGCTTTCGGGTACAACTCGGTGGAGCGCTCCAAATGCTCGAGCGCGGTTTCCCATTGCTCAGCCTCCATAGCGCGCATACCGATCAACTTGTGGTATTTGCTAGGGATCTGCTCAGGCAGGTCCCATTCACCATCAACGCGGGGCAACAGGTCGGATAGGTAGGGCTCAGGGCTGCGGCCGGCGTTGTATTCGTCGTACGCCCAATCGGCGATGGCATCCGCAACAAAGGTCTGAATGTCGCGGCGATTGAATCGCTCCGGCATCTTCTGGCCCTGCTCCATCAGAAAGTCGGCAAGCTCCAGCGCGTCTTCGAACTGGGCGGTATCGAACAGCCACACCATCACCTGCACCGCAACGCGATTGGTGAAGTTCAGCCCCGACTCGCAGTAGCGCTGCACGTATTCCTGGTACTTGGGCAGCAGCTCGTCGCGCTTGAGCAATTGGCGACCTGCCAAAGCTCCCTTCATCGCGCTCAGGCGCGCCAGATCCTGATCCAACGACGCTTCCTGCAGCATCAGGTTCTTGCGAGCATTAGCCGGACTGCTCAGCGCGTCGGCCGGGGTGTACGGCATGGCTGCGCTCGACTGCGCAGCGGCAGCAGCGGTCACGCCCATCGCCAGCGTGCGGCGCTTGTGCGCCAGGGCCAGGCTCACGCCACGAGCTCCACGTTCTCGGTCAGCGCGATCTTTTCCAACTGCTCGATCACGTAACCTTCGTTGCGGCTGTTGTAGTCCTCGACGCGGGAGCGTTTCGGGTTGTCGACGGCCTGCTTGCGCCAGCTGGAGTCCTGGAAGTAGATCGACAGGTTGTCCCAGCTGGTGACCAACACCGCATTGACCGGGAAGTTCGGCACGCTGAACGAAGGCAGACCGCCGTAGGTCGCGATGACCTGCAGGTTTTCGATGCGCTCTTTTTCGGTCGGGGTGTCGCCCTGCTTGGTGTACAGCTTGGCCTTGTCAGCCGCCAACAGGTCGGAACCGATGATCGCGACTAGGTCGCCGTCTTCGCGCAGGATCTCGTCGACCATTTGCTTGGTGTCATGCACCAAAGCATCGAGGTTGACGTAGTCGCCGCCGGCGCCGAGTGTCACCTTGCCTGCAGCAGCGCCTTCCTTGAGCACCTGCTGCGGGGCCTGCTCACGCAGTTGTTGCAGCCAGCCCTTGTTCACGTCCTGCAGCTTTGGATTCGCAGCCAGATCGGTTTGAGTTGCCGCGTGGGTGCCGTGGAAACCGATCACGATACGGTCCTGGGCGATACGCTTCTGCACCGCGCCAGAGTAGCGATCCTGAAAGTCCGGAAACTTCGCCCAAGCGTCGATCTTCGCGTATGGCAAACCCACGTCGGACTGCGTGTCGCTCAGTTCGTAGGTGGTGTTTTCCAGCGCGGAAGCATCCTTGGCTTCGCGGTCGGTGGTTTTGGTGTTGGTGCGGCCTGTCACCGGGCCGTTGACACCAATGAACACTTTTTCGCCCTTGATCTCGCTGACCGGAACGACGTTGATACGCTCAAGGAAGTCTGCCTTGGCGGTGATCGAGTCGTTCAGCTCTTGAGCGATCGATGGTTCAACGCTGAAAGACCTGCTGGCGCGCTCAACACCGTAGGTTTCGGCGATCGCTTCCTGCAGCGCGGCGTACTGCTTTGCGCCCTTGGCGCTCAATGGCTGGCCCATGTCAGAGCACCCGCTTTTTAGCAGTGGTCACAGGACCGGGGTTGCGTGGAAGCTGGCGCCCGGTTGGGGTGTTCTGCAGCGCAGAGAATTGCTTCTGCAGTGCGGCCATGCTGGCGAGCAGGGCTTTGTTCGTGGCGCCGCCCTTGCGGCCGAACTCGCGCTCCTCCTCGGCAGTGGTCACGATGCCGTCGACCGCCGCTTGCACGTCGTCGATCGGTGCGGCTTCAGGCTCAGGAGCCTCTTCCGCGACGGGCTCAATCACAGCCTGAATGCCAGCAGCGACAATCAGCAATTGAGCCAGCAGGGCTTTAAGGGCCGTTGCTGTAGCTTCATCCATTGGGGGTTTGCTCTCGGTTGGGGTGGTGGGTTCGGCGGGCGGTGCGTCCACTGCAAAGCGCTTGAACAGGCCGGTGAGCAAGCCAATCAGCTTGCCCACTTCGCCTTGGGGTTCCTCTTCAAAGGAGCCCAATTCCACGGACGCGGCGTAGAAAGCGTCCCTGTGGGTTTTCTTCGAAAAATAGAGTTCCTGCGTGCCCAGGCTGGCCGGTTCATCAGTCACGCCCAGGCCGGTCAGGTACGCTTTGCCACTGCCGGCGAAGTTCGGAGTGATCTCGATGCTGGTGAACAGCTTCTGGCCTTGGTCATTCAGGTACAGCAGTCGATCGTTGGGCTTGAGCTGGGCTTCCAGAGCAATTTGCCCCTCTTCCAGGTCATCGCCCTCTTCCACCAAGCGCACCGCATAAACGGTGCCGTGGGAACCACTCCAGCGTTCGTGGTCGCACCAGATCACAGCCGTGTATTTGGACGGCTTGTAGGTCTCGGCGATATCGCGCAGTTCCTGGGGAAGGATCTCGCGACCATCGGCGGTGGTGCCGCTGGTGGCGACACGTTTCCAGAACGAAACAAGGGAACGGGGCATGGGCGATAACTGCGCTCAATCGGTGATTTGAGCCGCCAAGATATGGAGCAAAACGCCCCCTAACAAACGGTTCAATTGCGCGTTCCTCCTAGATTCAGGATCTAGGTAAATCGCAGAATTTAACCCCGCGTTTTCACTGTTTTCGCCGCATAGACTGCGGCCCATGTACTACTCGACCGAAGTTAAAGAAGCCGCCAAACGCCTGTTTCTGCGCCGCTGTAAGGCCAAGGAAATTCAGGCGCAACTCAACCTGCCCAACATCCGGATCGTCTACTACTGGATCCGCCAGGGTGGATGGGAGGACATGCTGTCGGACGAGGAACCGCTGACCGCTGTTGGCCGGCGTATCACCTTGCTGCTAGACAAGGTCGGCAGCCTTTCCAAGGACGATCTGAACGAACTCGACCGACTGACCGCCGTGCGCGAACGGCTGCTAAAGCAAGCCGCCAAACCGGCGCCGGCGGCGGCATCGATCGGAGACGATCCGGGCGATTCCTCGGAACCTCGCCAGCGCCCACGTAGTGATCGCTCCGGTCGTGGCGAAGGCGGCGGCAAGAAGAAAGAGAAGAAGGCCAAGAACGACATCAGCGGGCTCACTGAAGTCGACTTCCTGGACAAGTTCATCAGCAAAATGTACCGCTACCAGCAGGAGCTGTTCGCGGCCAAGCAAAACCCGCTGACGTGTCGCATCCGCAACATCCTCAAAAGTCGGCAGGTGGGCCTGACCTACTACTTCGCCGGCGAAGCGTTCATGGACGCGGTATTGAGTGGCGACAACCAAGTCTTTCTGTCGGCCAGCCGATCGCAGTCCGAGATCTTCCGCAGCTACATCATCCAGTTCGCCAAGCAGTGGTTTGACATTGAGCTGACCGGTAACCCGATCGTGCTGAGCAACGGCGCCGAACTGCGCTTTCTCAGCACCAACAGCAGCACCGCCCAGGGCTATCACGGTCACGTCTACGTCGACGAATATTTCTGGATCCGCGACTTCGAAAAACTCAGCACCGTGGCCAGCGCCATGGGCACCCACAAAAAATGGCGCAAGACCTATTTCTCGACGCCCAGCGCGGTGTCGCACCAGGCTTACCCGTTCTGGACCGGTGAAGAATTCCGCAACAGCAAGCGCGGGAAAAAGGCCGGCGGCACCTGGCCGATCGAGGCGGCGTATACCCAAGGTGCGCTGTGTCCGGACGGGCAATGGCGCAAGACCATCACTATTCAGGATGCTATCGACGGCGGCTGCGATCTGTTCGACCTCGAGCAGCTGCAGCTGGAGTACGACGAGGACAAGTTTCAGCAGCTCTTCTACTGCAAGTTCATCGACAGCACCCAAAGCGCATTCGGCCTCAAGGATCTGGAGCGGTGCTATTCCGACCTGTCGTTGTGGGAGGACTACAAGCCCGACGAGGAACGACCGTTCGGCAACAGCCCAGTCTGGCTGGGCTACGACCCGAGCCGGACTCGCGACGACGCGACATGCGTTGTCATCGCCCCGCCGCTGGAGCCTGGCGCGAAGTTCCGGATCTTGGAGAAGCACAGTTGGCGTGGCCACTCGTTCACCTACCAGGCCGCCCAGGTCAAGAAGCTGACCGAGCGCTTCAACGTCCAGCACATCGGTATCGATGTCACCGGCGTGGGTTACGGCGTGTTCGACCTGGTGCGCGACTTCTACGCCAAAGCGACGCCGATTCATTACAGCCTCGAGGCGAAGAACGCCCTGGTGCTCAAAGCCCAGGACACGATCCAAGGCAGCCGCATCGAGTGGGATGCCGGATGGACCGACATCGCCCAGGCGTTCCTGACCATCAAACGCGGCACAACCAACAGCGGCCAAGTCACCTACAGCGCTTCGCGCACCGACGCGACCGGCCACGCCGACATCGCGTGGGCGGTCATGCACGCCCTGGCCAACGAACCTTTGAACACCAACAAGCGGCGTCGTAGCCGCTACGTCACGAGTGGAAACAATGCCCAATCCTCGACACAAAAAGCGCCAGGTCAAACAACAGGCACGACAGCAGCAACCGATGCGGGCGTTTACGTTCGGCGAACCAGAACAGGTACTGTCGGGCAACATCGGCGAGTACTTGGGCGTGTTCCTCAGCGACGACGGCGAGATCTACAAGCCGCCGGTGTCGCGTCCCGGCTTGGCCAAACTGTTGCGCGCCAACGCGCACCACGGCGCAATCCCGAAGTTCAAACGCAACTTGCTGCTGCGTGAGCTGGTTCCCTCGGCCGGCTGTAGCGCTCGCACAATGGGCTGCGCGGGGCTGGACTACATGGTGTTCGGCGAAGCCTTCTTCTATCGCGACACCAACGCCTTCGGCCAAGTCCTGGAGCTGCAGCATCTGGCGTCGATCAACATGCGGGTGAAGGTCGACGGCGGTTTCCGGATGCTGCTGCCGGACGACAAATTCATGGACTTCGACCAGGACGAGATCGAGCACGTCCTCGACTATGACGTGGAACAGAACATTTACGGAGTGCCAGACTACCTAGGCGGCATGCAGGCGCTGCTGCTGAACGAAGCTGCGACCTTGTTCCGCCGGCGCTACTACAGCAACGGCGCCCACGCCGGTTACATCTTCTACACCAATGACCCGGATCTGACCGAGGAGGACGAAGACAACCTGCGCGCGCAGATCAGCTCCAGCAAGGGCGTGGGCAACTTCCGCTCGATGTTCGTCAACATCCCCAACGGCAAGGAGAACGCGATTCAGATCATCCCTGTGGGGGACTTCCAGGCCAAAGACGAGCTGGAGAAGGTGAAGAACATCACCCGCAACGACGTGATCGCCGCCTGGCGGATGAACCCCGCGCTCGCCGGCATCATTCCAGAAAACAGCGGTGGCTTTGGCGACATCGAAAAAATTGACCGGGTCTACACCAGCAACGAGATCCGGCCGATCTGCCAGCTGTTCAACCAGATCAACGACACCTTACGACCAGACAGGCGAATCAACTGGATAGAAGCCAATATTCCAGTTGATCCCACTGCATCCGGTGCTTAGCTAAGAGATTGCCACTATATATTGTGGCAATATGGTGGCGATTGGCTGCCCTGGGGAGGGACACAATGCGAGTTGAATGCAAATGCGGACACAGAGGACGGATCGCTTCGAGGGAGAAGCTATCGACGGAGTTTGCGAAGCTGTACTGCCAGTGCCTGGACGCAAAATGCGGGCACACCTGGGTCGCGAATCTGACGTTTTCGCATACGTTGAGCCCATCGGCTCAGTCTTTCGAAAGGATGTTGTTCGACCACTTGCGGGATATGCCCAGAGCGAAACAGCGAGAGCTGTTCGAGCAGCTGGGATCACAAGCGGTAGCGTGATTTGCAAACCGCCGACTCAACGGTGTCGGCGATCGTATCTATCGATTGAGCTAACGGCGATCAGCTTGCTTCCAGTTCCTCTGGAATTGTCGCCAGTGCCTCGGTGAGACGCCGTAGTTGCTTTCGATCTTCTTCGGTCAACTGGCGATATAGCCCAACCAAACGACGTTCAATTTTCGAGAGGTCCCGCCATTCAAACTCAACAGTTTGTACATGACCGTTATCGATCGTTACGCGATCCAACATGCTCACTACTCCATATAAGTGCATTGCTGAATCGACGTTATCGGGGACTGGAAACGGCTTTAAAACCGAGGGGCGACGAATGTATTACATACTTTGTTACAAGCTAATTCGAGTTTTTGGCAACGTCATCTGCAATGGCCTGCAGAAAGCGACGCACAGATTTTTGGTCTTCTGGAGGCATGCTGCGATACCGCTTCACCATCACTTCTTCATCCTCGCTCAACCCTCCAACTGGAGCGGGGGTTCGGACGCCCGTGACGATATAAAGGATGTCGAGCCCCACGGCGCTCAGGGCCTTCAAATAGCCAGTATCCGGGCGGCGCTCATCTCGTTCGTAGCTCCCCTGAGTGTTCCGGGTTACGCCGCCAATTTGAGCCATTTCCTCTTGTTTAAGCCCCAATCGAACCCTTTCTTCGCGCAAACATTCGCCCGCACTCAACTCCGAGATCTCACTCGATGACAACTTTTTCAAACTTTAGCCCCTTTACAGGACAAATAAACTGGTCATAATCAGCGCCGTACGAACACGAATCCACACAAACGCACACGAGCGAACACTATGCCCGCCACCCTTACAACCGAGCAAGCCCGCGAGGCCTTGGATCACAAAGGAATGAGCATTGCGGAGTTTTGCCGGATCCACACGCTGAATAAGAATTTGGTCAGCGACCTTTTAAACGGTCGTAAAAAAGGTCGCCGCGGGGAGGCACATCGCGCCGCGGTGTTGCTGGGTATCAAGGACGGCGTGATCGAACAGTAATGGCACTGGGCCACAGGAAAAAGCAGAACATGAAAAGCACAGTTCTAAAAACTCGGCGCCAGGTAGTCAGCGCAATCATCTGCGCCTATCCCGGCGGACGCGAATGCGCCGCCGCTCGCATCGGCCTATCGCTCAAGAAGTTCGACAACCACGCCTATGAAAATAACAACTGCCGCCCGCTGACCGATGCACAGATCCACCAGCTCGAGCTTGATACCGGGACAACCTTTCTTTCCGAGTACATCGCAGCAATGTACGGCGGAATGTTCGTTCCAGTGATCGAGCCTGAAGCATTGGACAATGTGGAAATGTACGCCCGATGCGTCCAGGCCTCAGCCAAGAAAGGCACCGTCGACCACCTCATTGAGGAGGCACTGAGGGACGGGATCATCAGCGAGGCCGAGGCCGAAGCGATCCTTCATGCGGACTCACTGCACCTCGCTGCCAGACACGCCGAAGTTCTAGCGGTCATCCAACTGCACGCGTCGAAGTCGGGGAAAGCCAAATGACTGCCATGCCCGAAGTGAACGAATACCAGGACACGCTGCAGCGCTTCGCACTGTTGTTTCTTGAGCGTCACCAAGCCGAACATCTGAGCAACGATCAGCGGCTGTTCAGCCGAGCCGTCCAACATCTGGTTGCGGACTACGACGTGCAGACACAGATCGCGGAAAGGATCGTCCACCTAGCCAACAGCACCATGGTTGCCGTGCGCGATCGGCAGCGCCTGAACATCCAGAGCAGCACGTCGACCCACACCGTAATCGTCGACCCAGTCACCGGCAGCCAATGGGCCGTGCCAGTCAGCCTGATCTACGAGCGAATCATCAACGCGCCAGACATTGGCCGTTTCCGCTTAGCCAACTCGTAACACCAACTCCAAACGAACGCCTGCCCCACCCCCGTGGGTTTGGGTGAGCTGCGCCTGAAATCGAGGTTTCAAGATGGGAAACGCTGTGATTCTGACCACCCAATTGCCAGCTGCAGAAGCCGAAGCGCTTCTGGCTGTGATGCGTGAGCAGTACCGCTTGAGCCTCAACGACTACTGGTACGCGGATGAATACCGCTATGTCCCACAAGAAAAACGGCACAGCTCGATTCTGGAAAGAACCCCGGTGATGGCTGCGCAAAAACGCCTGATGGCAGCCCTCTCCCTCAGCCTCAAAGCAGTGAAGTAATCATGAAAGAAGATCTTCGCCACGACGTGTTGCAACGCCTCCAATTCGACTTCGGATTGAAGCACCGCACGGGCACCGACTACATGCGCGGCGGCACCTGCCCCAAGTGCAAGAAAAAGGAGCTGTATTCCCGTTTCGATACGCCCTGGATGGTGATCTGTGGTCGCCCGGAAAAGTGCGGCCACACGCTGCACGTGAAAGAGCTGTACGACGATCTGTTTGAGGATTGGAGCAAGCGCGCGCCGGCGACCGACCAGCACCCCAACGCCACCGCGCGCGCCTATTTGGAATACGCCCGAGGCTTTCGGTTTGAGTTGATTCAGGGCTGGTTCACGCAGGAAAGTTTCTATTCCCCTGAACACAACGCCGGCAGCGCCACGGTGCGTTTCGCTCTGGAGAAAGGCGGCTGGTGGGAACGTCTGATCGATCAGCCACACCGCTTTGGCAAGATGAAGGCGCGCTTTAAATCCAAGGACAGCTATCGCGGCGTCTGGTGGTGCCCGCCCTGCGTCGACCTGCTCGAGGTCAAGGAAATCTGGATCGTCGAAGGCATCTTTGATGCCATCGCCCTGGTGCACAACGACATCGCGGCGGTGTCTGCAATGTCGTCCAACGCGTTCCCGGGGGACTCACTCAAGGCGCTGATCAAAACCCGTGAAGGCGGCAAGCTGCCCAAGCTGGTGTGGGCGCTGGATAACGAACCGAGTGCCAACGCCTACACCCGGCGCTGGGTCCGTGAAGCCCGCGCCCTGGGCTTCGTCTGCGAATCCGCGCAGATCTCCCAGCGCGACGGACGCAAGGCTGATTGGAACGATCTGCATCAGCGCTGGAGCTTCATCCAGGACGATGCCAAGCGTGCCGAACAGATCGCCACCGATCTCAAGCAGGCGCGGCATTTGGGCGCCCTGCTGCTGGCAGACAGTGCCGCTGAAAAAGCCTTGCTCATGTACGACTGGAACAAGCGCGGTGAATTTCACCTGGGCTTCGGCAGCCGCCTGTATTGGTTCAAGCTGGACATGGAGAAATTCAACCGAGCCATGTCCGACATCGAGGACAGCGACAACCACGACGACCAGTTGCTCAACCAGGCGCAGCAGCGCGAAAAGGCGCTGCAGCAATCCGGCAGTGTGGTCGAGATTGCCAACTGCTACCCGCAAGCCCTGTACTTCCAGCGTAACGAGGTGACCGACGAGTCCTGGTATTACCTGCGCGTGGACTTCCCACACGACTCGGAAAGTGTGAAAAACACCTTCACCAGCGGCCAGTTGTCAGCGGCCAGCGAATTCAAAAAGCGCCTGCTAGGCATGGCCGCCGGCGCCATGTTCACCGGCAGCGGCCAGCAGCTCGACAAGCTGATGAAGGATCAGCTGTTCGGTATCAAAACCGTTTCAACGATCGACTACGTCGGCTACAGCAAGGAGTACGCCTGCTACGTCTACGGCGATATCGCAATCAAGGACGGCAGCACCTACAAGGTCAACAGCGAAGACTATTTCGAGTTCGGCAAGCTGCGCCTGAAAACCCTGCAGAAAGGTGTGCCGATCAAGCTGCAACGTGACGGCAAGGACTTCAACGAGCAGTGGGTAAAGCTGCTATGGACCTGCTTCGGCGCCCAGGGATTCGTCGCCCTGGTGTTCTTTTTCGGCTCGCTGTTCTGCGAACAGATCCGCGCGCGTTACCAGTCCTTTCCGTTTCTGGAAGCCACCGGTGAGGCCGGCGCCGGCAAGACCACTCTGCTCAACCTGCTGTGGAAGCTGCTGGGCCGCGAAGGTTATGAAGGTTTCGATCCGATGAAGTCGACCAAGGCGGGTCGCTCGCGCCTGATGGGTCAGGTCTCCGGCATGCCGGTGGTGTTCCTTGAGGCCGATCGCCACAGCGACGATCGAGCACACGCAAAAACCTTCGAATGGGACGAGCTCAAAGACTTCTACGGCGGCGGCACGCTGGCCACCAAAGGCGTGAAAACTGCCGGCAACGAGACCTATGAACCACCCTTTCGCGGGACGATCGCCATCAGCCAGAACGCTGCCGTGGTGGCTCACGAAGCGATCATGACGCGCATCGTCAAACTGCATTTTGTGCGCCCGACCGTTACCCCGGAAAGCCGTGCGGCGGCTGATCAGTTGAACGCGCTGGACGGCGGCACCCTCAGTCATTTTTTGCTGAAAGCGGTGGGCAAAGAATTTGCCGTGCTCGATCTGTTCGCCCAGCGCATGCCGGAACACGAAGCCAAGCTGCGCCGCCTGCACACCCATTGCTTTGCCTGCAGCACGGCTTATATCAGCGACCAAGGTAACTGCAGCAGCTGCGGCTATGACCTGCGCGGCTACATCCGTGTCGAGCGCATCAGCAAGAACCACGCACAACTGCTCTCGCTGCTGGACGGCCTGCGCCTGGTCCTGAAACTGAGTGATCCGCAAGTCGCTGCCACGCAGCGGCAGATCGTGCGCATGGCCATCGAACGCCAGGCGTCGATCAGCTCCGACCACCCGGCCGTGGCCGAGTTTTGGGAGGTTTACGACTACCTCGAATCGCTCAGTGAAGATCCGGTGGTCAACCACAGCAGTGACCCGGCCGTGATCGCCATCAACCTCAACGAATTCTGTGAACGCGCCGCCGAACACAAACAGAAGCTGGCCGACGTGGCCACGTTGCGCGACCTGCTCAAGGAGTCGCGCTCGCGCAAATTCCTCGACAGCAACAAGGCTGTGCACAGCGCCGTGCGCGCCGCATTCAACCACCGTAACCCTGTTTCACAACCCCGACCGACCACGGTCAAGTGCTGGACATTCAAGGCGTAAAGGAGAGCAAGACCGATGCAGATCCAAGTGTTGATGGGCAATGCCGGCGACGGCAAAACCAGCAAGCTCCAATGGGTGCAAAGCCGTATGGAATTTACTGGGCAAAGCGCGCCGATCATTCAGGCCGGTGCTTACGGGGAGGAAGGCTTGCTGCAGATTCTGGAAGTGCGGGTAGCTGCTGGCCAGCGCGAGATCCTCGTGGATGACTGCAGCCGGCAACAGATCCTGCGTGTACTGGAATGGCAATCATGTGTGGAACATAAGCCGGATTTTGACGGCCTGGTGATTCACCTTGCACGCAAGGACTGAGCGTAAAAAAACAGTGCCGAGGAGTTGCAGCTCCTCGACACCGAACCACTACCGAGGGCTATACCATGCAAGCACAGAACCAAAGCAGCAGCGGCGCGAAGGCTATCACACCGGCGCGGCACCTGGTCGCCACCGCGATCATCGGCGCCGCCGTCATCGGCTACCTGGTGCACAAGACCCCCGAGTCCCGCACCCGCCTGGAAAGCCTCAGCCAGATGGCCAGCACCCTGGGCGACCTGAGCGACACGGATGCCGCCGTGATCAGCCAGGTGCTCGCCCGCCCTGCCGCACGGGGCCCCCGCCATGATCAATAACCCGACCGTGACACCGACTCGGCGCTTTCCCTGGAACATGGATCACACCAGCGTGTGCGACCAGTGCGGCAAGTGGCGCGCCCAAGGCAATCACCAGGCCTGCAGTCGCCGGCGTCAGCTGCTGAACGCCCATCTGCGCCAGAACAGGCCCAAACCGTAAGCCGCGTCCACCAGAAGACACGCTTGCAGATACTTGGCCCGGAAACGGGCCTTTTTGTTTCCGATCGTCAGACTGTCGATATACGAGTACAGCGTTAGGGGTTTACATGAGTGGGGTCGAAGCTCGCGGCAAGTCCGTGAGAATCTATTTTCAATACAAAGGGGAGAAATGCCGGGAAACGGTCCCAGGCAGCAATACACCGGCTACCGTGGCCCAGGCCAAGCGCCTGGCCGACATCATTGAATACGAGATCCAGACCGGCACCTTTGATTACGCCCGGCACTTTCCAAACTCGCCGCGCCTGGTGGAAAACACCTTTGGCCATTACCTGGACCTGTGGTTGAAGATAAAGGCCAACAGTGTCGCGGCCTCAAGCTACCGAGGGTACGCCAACAAGGCCGAAGTGCATGTGCGACCACGCTGGGGCAAGATCCAGATCAACCAGATCGATCACCTCGACCTGCAGGTGTGGATTCAGGACACGCTGTCGAAGACCCTGAAGAACAAGACCATCCGCGACATCATCAGCAACGTGCGCCAGGTGTTTCGCTTGTACCGCACGCGGATGAAGGTCGCGCACGACCCGACCGAAGGGTTGATGGTGCGCCTGCCCGATCCGGAAGCCCCGGACCCGTTCACCCGGGCGGAAATCAAACAGATCCTCGACACGCCCACCCACCGCACCCACGAACTGCTGATGGTCCAGTTCATGTTATGGGCCGGCCCGCGTGTGTCCGAGACAATCGCCCTAGCCTGGGAAGATGTCGACCTGGCGCAAGGCACGGTGACCTTTCGCCGCTCCAAGGTGCGCGGCGCCTACCGGGTGACGAAAACCCGCCGATCGATGCGACGGGTGCGCCTGCTGGCACCGGCGTGGGACGCCCTGCGCAAGATCGATGCGCTGACACGCAAACGCAGGGCGGAAACCGTGGAGATCGTCGAGCGGGACAACAAGACGGTGCGACAACACAAGCTGCACTTTGTGTTCCTCAACAGCCACAGCGGCCTGCCGCACGCCAACGACTTCGTCGTGCGCGATCGTTTTTTCAAGGCGCACTTGCTGGCTGCCGGCGTTCGTTATCGCGGACCCGGGCAATGCCGGCACACCTACGCCAGCCAGTTGCTGACCACCGGCGTGGCGTCGATCGACTGGATCGCTGAGCAAATGGGTCACACCAACGGCAACATGATCCGTCAGCACTACGGGACGTGGATCAATGAAGACGGCCCAGACGTGGTAGGGATGCTGCAAATGGCCTTGAACCTGTCACCGGTCACCGCTCTACACTGAATTCACTGTGGCCTCCGCTTTCGGCGAAGCCAGGAGGTTATGCAATGGTGGTCCAGTCCTGGGCGTAATGGTTCTCAAGGCCGTAAAAAAAGGCCCCCACGCCTGGGCCAGGTGTGGGGGCCGATTGAACATAGGCTGGAATTCAATGTAACGGTCAAAAATCGGGAACGCCTATCGGAATACGCTAAGTCTGAATGACCGATTTTGGCCGATAGCGGCCTTCGCTCCGACCGCTATCATTATGGTTCTTTTAATGCCGTTAAGACTATGTCGTCCACGTTTATATAAGCGCCGGGATTGAACGGCCTAATGGACGTCTCCTCACCTGATAGAGTATTCATCAGCCCCGTAATGAACATGCTAAATTCAAAAAAAGGAGGATAGTCATTATTTGATTCGAGGCCATACCAACTTTTCGTTGCTGCGTCATAAAACCAGTAACCCTTACCTAAAACGCAAAGAACTGTACAGGGTGGATGTTCATCGTCGGTATGTTTTTTATAGCGTTCTATTTCTGAGCTGGTGATGTCAGTGCTGAACGCCAGAAGAACTGTTGTCGGGAGGGGGCCACCCTCGACCGAGCCATCCTGCCCCATTTTAGGGAATGAACGAAGTTTACTTACAGACCTGAATTTTTTATTTGCATCTTTTACCTCGCGCGCATTAAGTGTCGACTTTACCTCGAAGACATAACGAACACATTCCACTGGATACAGTCCAAGATCTCTACCCACCAAAATGGGTGGAGCAACTTTTCTATGGTAGACAATTAAGTCAAGCTGATCGCTTAAGCTTTGAAGTGAATCAATAACTTTCCCCGTCCCGCATTGATAGCTTTGCGTGAGAAATGGCTCTATACACTCCTTCGCTGCAATCTCGCGTATTTCTCCTGCTATTCCATGATGCCCGATTCCAGAAGCTAAACTGTCTGCATTCTTTTTGGCTGACGCGATCCGATTGACAATATAGTCAAAATGCTTAGTCGTTCTCATTATTATTTATCCCCCCCCCAAAAACATGCCAGTGTATATCGCGAAATACTGAAACCTATTGTTAAGCATTCGCTAACATCTTAAGCCTGGCGCGTATGCTCTGGCAGAGCGCGTCAAACCGTTCGCTTTGCCGCTCTTCATAGAAAAACACCCCATTGCTGTGTGCCGGTGCCGCAATTATCGCGGATACTGACTCATCAATTGCATCAACAATAGATTTGCGGTTTATGGAGAATTGGTCTGAGTTGAAGTGAATAAAATCGTTTCTAGACTTATTTAGCCAGGTTATCAGGTCCCTATCTATTCCGGATTCTTTGCCAAATAGTCTGTCGTACAGCTCCATAAAGTAGTCGAGCTGAGGATCAGGTAAATCCTCGTTGTTTTCATACGCCTCTAACCACTTTTTGAGGTGCTTCGGCTTCCACGTATCAAAACCTGCGCTTCCTCTAAGCGCAATGCATACAGCACCCTGTAGCGCAGAATGAGCAGCGATGAGCGCCCACTTCCAAGAGGTTGCCGTCATCGGCGCCCCTTGAGTCTGAGCAAGCAGTTGCTCGAGAGATGTTTCCAAATCGATAAAACGGTCGAACTGAATATAGCCTTCCATGTTGTGCCAACCCTTCATGGTGCCTAATGGAGCGACTCCCTAAGACTGCCGTATTCGCAGGATCGCATCTGTTAATGCTCGTGCATTTGTGTCCAGGGTTTCCAGAGCCACGACGGCGTTGTCGGCAACATCGTCTGCGCCAGTCCCTGAGATCCAATGGGTGATCTCTTCGATCGCTGCACCGAGGGCATGCTGGTTGTGCAGAAGCAGTGTCAGCGCATCAGCAGTGGCGATGTTGGAGGCTGAGTTGTCAGGCATGCGATCCATCCTGGAAATGAGGGGTTTGCACAGCCTAGCTCATGCGGCCACAGTGAGGGGCCGAGATACGCACTCATAGCCCCATCTTCCGCACCAAAATAGCGCCCCAGTCCCATCTCAGTCCCATATGGCCTTTTTTCAGACGCCAAAAACCACAAACCCCCGACTTTCTCTAGGAAAATCAGGGGTTTGCGTTTACTGAATGTGGCGGTGAAGGAGAGATTCGAACTCTCGATACAGTTTCCTGTATACACACTTTCCAGGCGTGCTCCTTAAGCCACTCGGACACTTCACCGTATCTCTTCAAACATGTTCTGTCTGTCGAGGCGCGCTAATGTAGTCGAAAGCTTTTCCGATGGCAAACTTTTTTTTAAGATTTTCATGCGGTTAAGAGAAAAAGTCGTTTGGCCCGCCGACGGGCCATGGCAAACCGGCCAATCTCTGGTGACGGCGCCCCTTCTATATAGAAGCAGAATGGCGTGCTGCGCCGGGCGAGGCGGGAAACGGTGACTGGCGGGTCAGTCACGGCGCTTTACCTGGCTGGCGTCGGTGGGTAACGTCTGCCCATCTTTCTAATAAGGAATAGCGTCATGAGTGAGTTGATTTCCTACCACCTCGAAGACGGTATCGCGACCCTGACCTTGAGCAACGGCAAGGTCAATGCCATTTCCCCGGACGTGATTGCGGCTTTCAATGCGGCGCTGGATCAGGCGGTGACTGATCGTGCCATCGTGATCATTACCGGTCAGCCGGGGATTCTGTCTGGCGGCTATGACCTGAAAGTGATGACCGCCGGCCCTAAAGAAGCCGTGGCACTGGTGACTGCGGGGTCGACCCTGGCGCGTCGCCTGCTCTCTCACCCGTTCCCGGTGATTGTTGCTTGCCCGGGTCATGCTGTGGCCAAAGGCGCTTTCATCCTGCTGTCCGCCGATTACCGCATCGGCGTCGACGGTCCGTTCAGCATTGGACTGAACGAAGTGCAGATCGGCATGACCATGCACCACGCCGGTATCGAGTTGGCGCGCGATCGTCTGCGCCGTTCGGCGTTCCACCGTTCGGTGATCAACGGCGAGATGTTTGATCCGCAGAGCGCTGTCGATGCCGGTTTCCTCGACAAGGTCGTGGCTGCCGAAGAGCTGCAAGGTGCCGCCCTCGCCGCTGCGCGTCAGTTGAAGAAGATCAACATGCTCGCGCACAAGAACACCAAGCTGAAGGTGCGTAAAGCGCTGCTGGAAACCCTGGATAACGCGATCATCCAGGATCAGGAGCACTTGGGCTGATCGCTCGATCCTGGCAATAAAAAAAGCCCGACCGTCGTGTCGGGCTTTTTCTTGCGCGCTCGATTTAAAAGGCTGCGACGGCTCTAGGACAGGTCTGAGCATGATTTCGGAAACATGCGCTTAAACATCGCCTATCTCCGCACTCTATAGCGGCAATTGCCGAAAACAGTGCACATCCGTACACTGCGCCACCTTTTGTCCCGGTGGGGCCTGAAAATGCTGTTCGTGTTTCGTATGTTATTGATGGGCCTGCACTTTATTCTGGCAGGTGCGCTCGGGGTAATCCTCGGGATATGCCGCCCGTTCAATCCGGACAATAGCCGTCTGTGCGCTCGCCTCTACGCCTTGCCGGCCATGTGCATTCTGCGTCTGCGGGTCAAGTCCGACGTCAGTGGTTTGATCAACAAGCCAGACAGCTGCGTGATCATCGCTAACCATCAGTCCAACTACGATCTGTTTGTGTTCGGGAATGTGGTGCCGCGTCGCACCGTGTGTATCGGCAAGAAGAGCCTGAAATGGGTGCCGCTGTTCGGGCAGTTGTTCTGGCTCGCCGGCAATGTATTGATCGACCGTGGCAACGCGCACAAGGCGCGCCAGTCGATGCTCACCACCACCAACACCTTGCAGAACGAAGACACCTCGATCTGGGTGTTCCCGGAAGGCACGCGCAACCTCGGCGAAGATTTGCTGCCGTTCAAGAAAGGCGCGTTCCAGATGGCGATTGCCGCCGGAGTGCCGATCGTTCCGGTGTGTGTCAGCAGTTACATCAAACACATGCGCCTGAATCGCTGGCGCAGCGGGAAAATCCTCATACGCTCGCTGCCGGCGATTCCTACAGCCGGACTGACCATGGATGACATGCCCATGCTGATCAATCAGTGCCGCGAGCAGATGCGCGAGTGCATCGAATCGATGGATCGGCAGCTCCAAGCTGCATGAAAAACAAACCCGCCTTGTGCGGGTTTTCTTTTGCCCGCTGAACTGTAGAGATTTCACTGACTCTCAAGCAGCGACACGGCTAAGCTGATGTCTTGTATTCCCTGTCATCTGCCAAGAAGAAGTGAACCACCACCATGGGTCGAGTTGTTGCTGCTGCGGTGTACAGCGCGGGTAAGAAAGTCACCAATATCACCCTTGATGAAGGCGCAGCCTGGGCCGCGAAAACCGGCCACTTTGTCTGGATCGGCCTCGAAGAGCCGAGCGCTCAGGAACTGTCCAACCTGCAACGCCAGTTCAACCTGCACGAATTGGCCATCGAAGATGCCCTGGAAAAACACAGTCGACCGAAGCTGGAAACCTTTGGCGACGCTTTGTTTATCGTGACCTACTCGCCGATCCGCGAACATGGGATTCTGCAATTCATCGAAACCCACATCTTCGCGGGCAAGGGCTACATCATTACCGCGCGTAACGGTCACTCGGCGTCCTACGCTCACGTCCGTCAACGCTGTGAGGCGCGTCCACTGCTGCTGGAACATGGCGAGGACTTCGTTCTCTATGCGTTGCTGGATTTCGTCATCGAGAACTACCAGCCGGTGGGCGAAGCGATCCATGCCGAGATTGATGAACTGGAGCGCAACGTCCTGTGTAGTGCCCTCAACGAGCATGACATCCAGCGGCTGCACGGTTTGCGTCGGGATGTCGTGCGCCTGCGCCGGTATGCCGCGCCGATGGTGGAGATCGGCGAGGAATTGCAGAAACTGAGTTTCCCGTTTATCGACAAGAACATGCGCCCGTACTTCCGTGATGTGCAGATTCACGTGACGCGGCAGATGGAAGACCTCAGCACGCTGGCCGACATTGCCAGTCAGACCATCGAGATCGGTGTGTTGCTGGAGGCGTCACGGCAGAGTGTGGTGCAGCGCAAGTTCGCGGCATGGGCAGCGATTCTGGCGTTTCCGACGGCGGTGGCGGGGATTTACGGGATGAACTTCCAGAACATGCCGGAACTCAGTTGGCATTACGGCTATTTCGGGGTGCTGGGGTTTATTGCGGTGGGGTGCGTGAGTTTGTGGGCGAGTTTCAAGAAATCCGGGTGGTTGTAAAAGCAAAAGATCGCAGCTTTCCGTAGGAGCTGCCGAAGGCTGCGATCTTTCGCTCTGCTATCAAGCAGCCTCAGGCTTGTGCGCCACAAACCGCATCATCCACTCCGCAACCGTTGCACCATGGTGCTCCTGCTCCAGACTGGCCACGCCCTTGCTGTAAATCTGCGAACCCAGCGCTTCCTGACGCAGATCCAGCAGCGCCCGCGAATAATCGTGGATGAATTCCGGATGGCCCTGGAAGCACAGCACCTGATCATTGATGTGGTAAGCGGCAAACGGGCAGAAATCGCTGGAAGCAATCACCGTGGCGTTTTCCGGCAGCGCAGTCACCTGATCCTGATGGCTGATCAGCAACGTCAGCTCTTCACGCACCGGGCTCATCCACGGCGCCTTGGCCGCGAGTTTGTAATTGTGGGTGCCGACGCCCCAGCCCTGTGTCGCACGCTCGCTCTTGCCGCCGAGCAGCAATGCCAGCAGTTGATGGCCGAAGCAAACGCCGAGCAGTTTGTCGCCACGCTCGTAACGGCTGAGCAGATATTCCTTGAGGGTCTGGATCCACGGATCAGTGCCGAACGAATCGGCCTTGCTGCCGGTGACCAGGTACGCGTCGAAAGTCAGCTCATCGCTCGGGTATTCGCCCTGCATCACGTTGTACACAGTGAACTCGGCGGCAATCGGTTGCTGCGAGAACAGGCGCTGAAACATCTGCCCGTAACCCTGATATTGATCGACCAGTTCCGGACGCAGGATGTCGGTTTCCAGAATGCAGATGCGTAGCGACATAAAAAATACCTGACACGTGATGGGAATAATGAACACCCCAGAGCCTGCCTTGAAACACCCTGACAAGGCAAGCCCCGGAAAGCTCGCTGCCCCTAGAACATTTCACCTTTTGCCGCTTTATCCAGCAGCAATGCTGGCGGCGCAAATCGCTCGCCATACTGTTCGGCGAGATATTGCGCGCGGGCCACAAAATCCTTTACGCCGTACTGATTGATGAATTGCAGCGCACCACCGGTCCACGCGGCGAAACCAATGCCGAAGATCGAGCCGACGTTGGCGTCCGCCGTCGACGTCAGCACGCCCTCCTCCACACAGCGCACGGTTTCGATAGCCTGCACGAACAGCAAACGATCACGCACATCCTTCGGCGAGATCTGCCCGTCGGCCTTCTCGAAGCGCGTCTTCAGTTCTGGCCACAGATGCTTCTGGCCAGCAGCCGGGTATTCATAAAAACCACCGCCAGCGGCCTTGCCCGGACGCTTGTATTCGTTGAGCAGCAAGTCAATCACGGCGAACGCCGGGTGCTCAATCAGCGGTTTCCCTTCGGCCTGTAGGTCTTTGGCCGTTTGCTTGCGGATATGGCTCATCAGGCTGAGGGAAACTTCGTCAGAGATCGCCAAAGGCCCGACCGGCATCCCGGCCTTGCGCGCTTCAGTCTCGATCATCGGTGCACTGACGCCTTCACCGAGCATGGCAATGCCTTCATTGGTGAAAGTGCCGAATACGCGTGAGGTAAAGAAGCCGCGACTGTCGTTGACCACAATCGGGGTCTTCTTGATTTGCAGGACGAAATCGAAGCCGCGAGCGAGGGTTTCATCGCTGGTTTTCGCACCTTTGATGATTTCCACCAGCGGCATTTTCTCCACCGGGCTGAAAAAATGCAGGCCGATGAATTTGCTTTGATCGGGTACGGCGCTCGCCAGACCGGTGATCGGCAGGGTCGATGTATTGGAAGCAATGACCGCGTCGGCGCCCACCACCTGCTGCGCGGCCACAGACACCTTGGCCTTGAGCTCGCGATCCTCGAACACCGCTTCGATGATCAGGTCGCAACCGGCCAGATCCGCATCGGCCTCGGATGGGGTGATCCGCGCCAGCACAGTCTCACGCTGTGAGACTGTCATCTGCCCACGGGCAACTTTCTTGTCGAGCAACGCCGCCGAATGCGCCTTGCCCTTCTCGGCGGCCGCGAGATTGACGTCCTTGAGCACCACGTCAATACCCGCCGAAGCACTGACGAAAGCAATCCCGGCACCCATCATCCCGGCACCGAGCACGCCAACCTTGCGCGTGACATAGGGTGCGAAACCCTGCGGCCGCGATCCGCCGGCATTGATCTCGTTGAGCTGGAACCAGAACGTACCGATCAGGTTTTTCGAAATCTGCCCGGTGGTCAGTTCGGTGAAATAGCGCGTTTCGATCAGGTGCGCGGTGTCAAAATCGACCTGTGCACCTTCCACCGCCGCGCAGAGGATTTTCTCCGGAGCCGGCAACGTGCCCTGGGTTTTGCTGCGCAGGATCGACGGCGCAATGGCCAGCATCTGCGCGACTTTCGGATTCGACGGCGTCCCACCCGGGATCTGATAGCCCTTCACGTCCCAGCGCTGCACCGCCGTCGGATTGGCAACGATCCAGGCGCGCGCCTTGGCCAGCAGTTCATCACGATCCGCCGCCAGGTCGTCGATAAGACCGGCCTGCAACGCCTGCTGCGGTCGGACTTTCTTGCCTTCGAGCAGATACGGCAACGCTTTTTCGATACCGAGCATGCGCACCATGCGCACCACCCCGCCGCCGCCCGGCAGCAGGCCGAGGGTCACTTCCGGCAGACCGAGTTGCACCGACGCATCGTCCAGCGCTACGCGGTGATGACAGGCCAGACAGATTTCCCAGCCACCGCCCAGCGCCGCGCCGTTGATCGCTGCGACCACCGGTTTGCCGAGGGTTTCCAGGGTGCGCAATTGCTCTTTGAGGGTCAGCACCATGTCGTAGAAGGCTTTGGCTTCAGGCTTTCCGACCTTGATCAGCTCATTGAGGTCGCCGCCGGCAAAGAAGGTTTTCTTCGCTGACGTGATGATCACGCCGGCAATGCTGTCTTTTTCCGCCAGCAGCCGGGCGACGCACGCGGCCATGGCCTCGCGGTACACGGCATTCATGGTGTTGGCGCTCTGGCCCGGCATGTCGATGGTCAGCACGACGATGTTGTCCTGGCCTTTTTCGTAACGAATGGCTTCGCTCATAACAAGGTTCCTTGAATTCGGGGCTCAGAGGCGTTCGATGATGGTGGCAATGCCCATGCCGCCGCCGACACAGAGCGTCGCCAGGCCATAGCGCAGACGCCGCGCTTCCAGTTCATCGAGCAGGGTGCCGAGGATCGCGCACCCGGTGGCGCCCAGCGGATGGCCCATGGCGATGGAACCGCCGTTGACGTTGACCTTGGCCGGATCGACGGCCATGTCCTTGATGAACTTCAGCACCACTGAAGCAAACGCTTCGTTGACCTCGAACAGGTCGATGTCCTCCACGCGCAGTCCGGCCTTGGCCAGCGCTTTGCGCGTCGCCGGAGCAGGGCCGGTAAGCATGATGGTCGGATCGGTGCTGGTCACCGCCGTGGCGACAATCCGCGCCCGTGGTTGCAGGCCCAGTGCGCGGCCCTTGGCTTCGGAGCCGATGAGCATCAGCGCGGCACCGTCGACGATCCCGGAACTGTTGCCCGGCGTGTGCACGTGGTTGATTCGTTCGACATGGCTGTAGACCCGCAGCGCGGTCGCGTCGAAGCCCATCTGGCCGATCATTTCGAAACTCGGCTTGAGCTTGCCCAGGCCTTCCAGCGTCGATTCGGCGCGAATGAACTCATCGTGATCGAGCAGGATGATGCCGTTCTGATCCTGCACCGGCACCAGCGATTTGTTGAACGAACCATCGGCCCGCGCCCGTGCCGCTTTCTGTTGCGAATACAGGGCGTAGGCATCGACGTCCTCGCGGCTGAAGCCTTCGAGCGTGGCGATCAAGTCCGCACCGACGCCCTGCGGGGTGAAGTGGCTGTGCAGGTTGGTCTGCGGGTCCAGCGCCCAGGCGCCGCCATCGCTGCCCATCGGCACCCGCGACATCGACTCGACGCCACCGACCACCACCAGGTCTTCAAAACCGGAGCGCACTTTCATCGCGCCGAGGTTCACCGCCTCCAGACCCGAAGCGCAGAAGCGGTTGATCTGCACGCCCGCGACGCTGACATCCCAATCGGCCACTTGCACCGCGGTTTTGGCGATGTCGGAGCCCTGATCGCCAATCGGCGTGACGCAGCCGAGGACCACGTCATCAACCTGGCTGGTGTCCAGCGCGGTGCGCGTTTGCAGAGCGCTCAGCAGGCCGGCGACCAGATTCACCGGTTTGACGCTGTGCAAGGCGCCATCCGCTTTGCCTTTGCCACGGGGCGTGCGTAACGCGTCGAAAATCAAAGCTTGGGTCATGACGTCCTCGAACCTGTGCGGTGAGTGATTTCTTGTGCCTTCACTCTTGACCCGAGCGGTCGCAGATTCAATGACCACAGCGCTCAATGCGGTTGACGCACACGCTCAGACGGACGGTCATCAAGCCTTGGGTGAACCGGTTCAGGTCGCCGAGTTGTCTAGCAAGCGGGCGGCAAAGAAGCTGGCAATACGCCTCATGCCTTTTTAATCGCAATTTCTTAAAGCTCCATATGAAATGGATCTAAGCCAAGCGTGACGCGGGCCCTAAGGTAGTACATGTACGTCAGGGTCGTCGGGTTTTGCCGGGACAGACGTTCTTCAACAGGAAGTGCAACGCGCGCCGTCATGGATATGCAGGCACGCATCAGGAAATAACAATAAAGGCGGTCAAGCCATGTTCAAACAACCGAAAGTTCGTCAAGCAGGACTCATTCTTTTCGCCACGACGCTGTTGTTGATTTTGCCGAATTTGACCAAGGTAATCGGCTGACTCAAGCGGCAGGTGCGGTTTATCGCCACTGAAAATATGACTGGCCCGCTACCCGGGCCAGCGTGGCTGTGCCAACCTTTGCGCACTTCCACGACATGGACGGCGATCATTTGAAAGCGCTCATTGTGTTCGGGGCCATGCTGCTGAGCATGCCCTTGTCTGCCGCGCAGTTGGACTTGCAACTGGGTGAGAACAGTCGCACCTGGCAGACCGAGGAGTTGCTCAAGCATCCTCAGGTGCAAACCCTGACGATTAAAAACGACGTGTCCTACAAGAAGGACATGACCTATCGCGCCGTGCCCGTGGCCGCGCTTCTCACCGGCATCAAGCCGGAAGATCACCTGCAAGCCGTGGCGCTGGACGGGTTCGCTGCGGAACTGGCCGCAGCGCCGCTGCTCAACCGCCAAGGCGCGCGAGCCTGGCTGGCAATCGAAGACCCGGCCCAACCGTGGCCGCCGTTGTCGGAAGGCAAGCACAGCGCCGGGCCGTTCTATCTGGTGTGGACGGATCCGCAGGCCGGCAATATCAGCCCGGAACAGTGGCCGTTCGAAGTGGCGAGCATCAAGCGCATGGCGCCGGTGGCGGAGCGGTTCCCTGCCCTGCTGCCTGATCCGGCGTTGAGGAAAGATGATCCGGTGAATCTGGGGTTTGCGTTGTTTCAGAAGAATTGCCTGGCGTGTCACCGATTGAACGGTGCCGGGGATGCGCAGTTCGGGCCGGATCTGAATATTCCGTATAACCCGACCGAGTATTTCGGCGTGGACTTCCTGAAGCGCTACATTCGTGATCCGCAGAGTTTGCGCCAGTGGCCGCAGGCGAAGATGCCGGGGTTTTCGGCGGATGTGTTGCCGGATGGGGATCTGGAAATGTTGGTCGGGTATCTGAAGCACATGGCCGGACGCAAGGTTAAACCCTGACGCTTGCGCCCCCCTCTGTAGGAGCTGTCGAGTGCAACGAGGCTGCGATCTTTTGATCTTTGGAATCAAGATCAAAAGATCAAAAGATCAAAAGATCGCAGCGTGCCGCAGTTCCTACAGGGGATGGTGTTTACTGTTGCTGGACGGAGATGATCGGGCTCGGCGAGACGAACACCTTCGCGTGCATCTGCTCGCATCCGCCGCCTCGGCGCATGCCGCGCACCGGGCAGGCATCGAGATAGTCCAGACCCACCGCCAGCTTCAGATGCCGCTCCGGCCGCGCCAGTTCGTTGGTCACGTCAAAGCTGTACCACGCGTCATCCAGCCACGCTTCGGCCCAGGCATGGCTGGCCAGATGTTCACAATCCTCGCTGTACAAATATCCCGAAACGTAACGCGACGGCACACCCAGACTGCGCGCACAGGCCAGAAACGCATGGGTGTGATCCTGACAAACCCCGGCACGCCCGGCGAAGGCTTCGGCGGCGCTGGTGTCGACTTCGGTCGAACCCGGCGTGTAGGTCATGTGCTGGTTCAGGCCGTGCATCAGATCGATCAGCGCGGTGCGATCGCGCCGTTGCTTGCAGGATTTTTCCGCAAATGCGCGCAGGGCCTCATCCGCCTCGGTCAAGCGGGTAAAGCGCAGAAACGGCAGCGCCGACTGGCTTTCGTGTTCGGCCTCGCGCAACTCATCGATATCGACCTGCCCCCGCGCGCCAATGATGATCGCCTCGTGCGGCTCGTCCATGGTCAGTACGTGCAGGATGTTGCCGAACGGATCGAGCTGCGCACGCACCGGGCGTGGCAGGTCGAGCTGCCAGCTCAGCACATGCTGGCGCTCGCTGTCGTGGGGTGTCAGTCGCAGGTACTGGATGCTCGCCCGCACCTTATCTTCGTAGTGATAAGTGGTCTCGTGGCTAATGGAAAGTCTCATGCAGCCTCCAGGTAGGAACTGTGAATGGCGTTACCCAACTGGCGCACCAGCGGGATGAATTCGGTCAGCCAGGCGTGCAGGCCTTCCTCGAGGATTTCGTTGATGCCGGTGTAGCGCAGGCGCGCGTCCATTTCGGCGGCCAGACGTTGCGCGGGGCGACCGTTGGCGCCGGGCAACTGCGCGAGAATCTGGTCGATCTCTTCGGTGCAGGCCCTCAGCGAACGCGGCACATCGGCGCGCAACAGCAACAACTCGGCGACGTGCCGGGCGCCGGGCGCGTCGCGATAGATTTCGGTGTAGGCCTCGAACGACGACAAGGCGCGCAGCAACGCGCTCCACTGGTAATACGCGTGGGCCGTGCCGTCGCTGACCGCTTCGGCCTGATCGCCGGCCATTTCGTAGCGTGCATCGAGCAGTCTTAAAGTGTTGTCCGCACGCTCGATAAAGGTGCCGAGACGAATGAAACGGAACGCATCGTTTCGCATGATCGTGCCGTAAGAGGCGCCACGAAACAGGTGCGAACGCTCCTTGATCCATTCGCAGAAACGGCTCATGCCATAGCGACTGAGACCTTGTTCGGCGATCCCGCGAATTTCCAGCCACGTCGAGTTGATGTTCTCCCACATGTCCGCCGTGATACGTCCACGCACCGCATGAGCACTCGCCCGTGCCGCGCCGAGGCAGCTGTAGATGCTCGCCGGATTGGCCGCATCGAGGGCAAAAAAGTGCAGCAGGCGTTCGGCATGCAACGCGCCATGACGCTCCAGATAATCCTCAAGGGTGCCGGTGATCAGCAACGGCATGGCCAGTTCGTGCAGACCATCGCCGCGACCGTCCTGCGGCATCAGCGACAGCGAATAACTGACGTCGAGCATCCGTGCGAGGTTTTCCGCCCGCTCCAGGTAACGCGACATCCAATACAGATCCGAGGCAGTTCTACTTAACATGGCAAGCTTCCTTCAATCCTCGACCACCCAGGTGTCCTTGGTTCCGCCGCCCTGGGATGAGTTCACCACCAGAGAGCCTTCGCGCAGTGCGACGCGGGTCAAACCGCCAGGCACCACGCGGGTTTCACGCCCGGACAAGACAAACGGGCGCAGGTCGATGTGGCGCGGCGCGATGCCGTTTTCGACAAAGGTCGGACAGGTCGACAGCGACAGCGTCGGTTGCGCGATGTAAGCGTGAGGCTTGGCCTTGATGCGCTCGCGGAAGGCATCGATTTCGGCCTTCGTCGACGCCGGCCCCACCAGCATTCCGTAACCGCCGGAGCCTTGGGTTTCCTTGACCACCAGATCTGGAAGATTGGCCAGCACATGGGAAAGTTCAGACGGGTTGCGGCATTGCCAGGTCGGCACGTTTTTCAGGATCGGTTCTTCGTCGAGGTAGAAACGGATCATGTCGGTGACAAACGGGTATACCGATTTGTCGTCCGCCACGCCGGTGCCGATGGCATTGGCCAGCACCACGTTGCCGGAACGATAGGACGACAGCAGCCCCGGCACGCCGAGCATTGAATCCGGGTTGAACGCCAACGGATCGAGGAACGCGTCGTCGAGGCGGCGGTAGATCACGTCTACCGCTTTCGGGCCATCGGTGGTGCGCATGAAGACTTTGTCGTCACGCACGAACAGGTCCGCGCCTTCGACCAGCTCGACGCCCATTTCCCGGGCGAGAAACGCATGTTCGAAAAAGGCACTGTTGAAGCGCCCCGGCGTCAGCACCACGACGCTTGGGTCGTCAATCGGGCTGGAGCTTTTCAGGGTATCGAGCAGCAGGTTCGGGTAGTGATCGATTGGCGCAATGCGTTGCGCGGCGAACAGCTCAGGGAACAGGCGCATCATCATCTTGCGGTCTTCGAGCATGTAGCTGACGCCACTCGGCGTGCGCAGGTTGTCTTCGAGCACGTAATACGTGCCGTCGCCATCGCGCACCAGATCGACGCCGGAGATGTGCGAATAGATATCGCGGTGCAGATCCAGACCTTGCATCGCCAACTGGTATTGCTCGTTGGCCAGCACCTGTTCGGCGGGAATGATCCCGGCCTTGATGATGCGCTGCTCGTGATAGAGGTCGGCGAGGAACATGTTCAACGCCTTGACCCGCTGGATACAGCCGCGCTCGACGATCCGCCATTCACTGGCGGGGATGCTGCGCGGAATGGTGTCGAAAGGAATCAGGCGCTCTGTGCCCTGCTCGTCCCCATAGAGCGTGAAGGTAATCCCGGCACGATGGAACAGCAGATCGGCCTCGCGGCGCCGTTGGGCCAGCAGCTCGTCAGGCGTGTCGGCCAGCCATCGGGCGAACTCCCGATAATGCGGGCGAACCTGGCCGCCGGCATCGTACATCTCATCAAAATAGGTGCGGATCATGCCGTACTCCTTGTCACCCGGACATACAGGCCTTCGCAAGGCCCGTGCCATCGGCATAAACGCTTTGATTTCAATCGGTTGGATATTCACGCCAGAGACACCGCACCATTCCTGTGCGGCAAATGCCCCAACCTGATTGCCCCCGCTTCATTGCGACGCACTGCATCGCCTATCAGCAGCATAGTCAGAGTTGATTTCACTGCCCGGCCTTGGCTGCGGATAATCCGCGCATTCGCTGCAAAACTTCCCCGCGCACAGCGCCGCGAAGTCGCCAGCTCAACTGACCTGGACTGCTCCCGCAGCCCGACCCGCTGTAACCCTGACCGGTTTCCTCTCCTTATCGGTCTTCCCTTTTAGCCACCCTTTTCGGTGGCTTTTTTTTGCCTTTTGGAAATGTTTTGAAAGCAAAAGATCGCAGCCTCCGGTAGCTCCTACACCAATCACCTGTAGGAGCTGCCGAAGGCTGCGATCTTTTGATCTTCTATCTATAAAAATTCAATTCAACCGGTGGCGGCTACGCACCTCCTGTTTCACCCCCCAGCCCTCAATTATCCCGCCCAAGGGCTCGACCACTGCCGAAAAGCCCTGCTCGAAATCGCCAATGTCGTCATATGTCGCGTACATCACCTTGCTCAATTCCAGCGCCCACGCGCCATCATCACGCACACTGACCTGGGCATTGATGGATTCACCACGAAATTTGCCTGCAGCCCTGCGCGCCCGCTCCTCGTCCGGGAAAATGGCGTAGAACTCGATGGGATGGAATCGGGAAAAATCGAAACCGCCTTCTTTCATGCGGCGCAGAACATTGCTGCTGATGTCTTCTTGATAGGCTGTGCTCATGAATCGTCCCCCTCGCATAGATGGATAGACTTTCCGTATTCCCGCCCCGGGCCTTACAGGCCAAAGCACTTCCGCAACGGGGTTGCCGGCGGGAAACAAGCATGTAGCTGACAAGACCAGACCTTAGCGATCCGTTCGCTGATCTCGCTTGCAGAGTAGCCCCAAGATAGAGCTGCTGCCAAGGCCTGGTGTGAAAGGTGACAGGAAGAATGTCAGACGGGAGTAATGCTGCGGATTTCGATGCTGTTCTGGGTTTTCAGGCTTTTCGCCCCCGCGTCGGGGGTACGCCCTTCCAGATCGTTGAGATCCAGTTCGGCAGCAACGGGCAGAAGCCGTGCCTTGATCAATCGAGCGGCCTCATCGTCGCTGGGGCATTCCGCGCGCTCGAACACCTCATCGACAATTTCACCATGATCGTCCACGAAAGTGACTTTCCACTTTTGCATCGGTGCCTCCTCGATCAAACCCGCAAATGGGCTTACACCTATCTCGACTTATACGCCGGGGGTTGGTTCAAAAGGATTACAGCGGACGAAGATGAAAAAAACGACATCTGTCACTGGGGCTGCCGCAGGCTGCGATCTTTTGATCTTGTTTTTAAGATCAGAATCAAAAGATCGCAGCCTGCGGCAGCTCCTACAGGTTCAATATCAGTCGTTGCTTGGCTTGTTGATCGCCTGCAGCACGTATTGCGGCAAGGCGAATGCGCCGATGTGGATTTCCGGGTTGTAGTAGCGCGTGACGATGCCGCTGCCGATGAAACGCTGCTGCAGGGTTTCACGGCTCAGCTTGCGGTAGGCCGGATGGGTCGAGCCCCAGGCGAAGGTCATCGAGCCGCCGATGTAGGTCGGCACGGCCGCCTGGTAGAAGTGCCAGTCCGGGAACAGGCTGTTCAGGCGCCCGGCGGTGGTTTTCACTTCGTCGATCTGCATGAACGGCGTGCCGTTCTGGGTCACGAGGATGCCGCCTTCGTTCAGGCAACGGTGGCAGGCCTGGTAGAAGTTCTCCGAGAACAGCACTTCGCCCGGGCCGATCGGGTCGGTGGAGTCGGAGATGATCACGTCGAATTTTTCCGTGGTGGTGGCGACGAAACGCATGCCGTCGTCGATCACCAGGTTCAGACGTGGATCGTCGTAGGCGCCGCTGGAGTGGTTCGGCAGGAACTCTTTGCACATGTCGACCACGGTGCCGTCGATCTCGACCATGGTGATGTGTTCGACGCCGGCGTGTTTGCTTACTTCGCGCAGCATGCCGCCGTCACCGCCACCGATGATCAACACGCGCTTGGCGCTGCCGTGGGCGAGGATCGGCACGTGGGTGAGCATTTCGTGGTAGATGAATTCGTCGGCTTCGGTGGTCTGGATCACGCCGTCCAGCGCCATGACACGGCCCATGCGCGGGTTCTGAAAGATCACCAGGTGCTGGTGTTCGGTGCGCACTTCGTGCAGCAGTTTTTCCATGCGAAAACGCTGGCCGTAGCCTTCGTAGAGGGTTTCCAGGTACTCGCTGGTCTTGGTGACGGTCATGGTGAAGTGCTCCGATGAATGCGCGGGCGTTAATCGTGGGGACGATTGCCCGGGAAAGGCGCGCATTCTACGTTGCCGAAGATGACAGGTCGAACCTCACAACCACAATCCCTGCAGGAACTGCCGCAGGCTGCGATCTTTTGACATTGATTTTTAAAAGCAAGATCAAAAGATCGCAGCCTTCGGCAGCTCCTACAGGGGTATCGCGGTGTTGGTTGATTCAGATCCGGACGTTGCCTCGTGGGCCGGCGATTGCCCAGATGATCAGGCCCAGCACTGGCAGGAGGATGATCAGCAACACCCAGACGATTTTCATCCCGGTGGAGGCGCCGCTTTTCAGCACGTTGATGATGGCCCAGATGTCGAGGGCGAGAATGATCAGGCCGATCAGACCGTTGAACGTGGAACCCATGGCGTTGCTCCAGAATAGTGGCATGCACTTTTAGGATAGACGGTCGCGCGCAGGGTTCCCTTTTATTGCGCTCAGACGTGAACAGCGATTTTCAGCGCTTCCAGCGCAGGTGCCGCAGTGATGCCAGCCTCAGCGCACAATTCGAGGACGCGCGGTACGTCATTGCCGTAGACCAGCACCATTTGCAGCTCGTCATCGAGCAACTGGCTGAAGTTCATCAACGTGTAGCCGCCGTTTTCCTTGTTCATGCTGCTCATCTGCACCTGGATGCGGTTGAGTGCGGTCAACGCTTCGGTCTTGGCCAGTTGCTTGGGCTTGAGGTTGAAATCGACGCCCGGGCCGAACGAGGCAACGATCTGTGCAAACAGGTCGCCATAGGAGTCAGCCTGGAATAGCACGGTTTCCGGCAGGCTGCCGACCACGACCCACTCGCCCAGCGGAATCGGGAAGGTGTCGTCGTAGTTGATGTCCGGGTTGGCGGTCAGAAAAGCGTCGGCATCGGCGTAGGCTTGCGCCGCTTCCTCGGCCACTTTCAGGATCTCGTCCTCGCCCATGCAGCCGGAGCTGATTTTGCTGATGAGTTCGACGAGTGCGGCTTTCATGAGGGCGGATCCTGTGGCGAAGGTGAAATTTCAGGGCGCGGAGGATAGCGCACAAAGCAAAAGATCGCAGCCTGCGGCAGCTCCTACAGAGGAATCAGTGTAGGAGCTGCCGCAGGCTGCGATCTTTTGACCTTATCAACCCAACAATTTTTCCAGCTGCGCCGTGGTATCAACCGCGCCCATGGTCCGCGCCGCGTCCAGCGCGGTCACGCCGTTGGCGTCCTTGGCCTGCGCGTTGGCGCCTTTGCTGATCAGGTAATCAACGATTTCAACACGGTTGAACATCGCCGCCATCATCAACGCCGTACGGCCATCGAACGACGAACCTTCGATCTCGGCACCGGCCTCGACCAGCGCTTTCACCACGGCCAGGTCACCTTTGAACGCCGCACCGGCAATCGGGCTCTGGCCGTTGCCATTGCGCATTTCCGGATCAGCCTTGTGCTTGAGCAGCACCTGCACCGCGTCGACATGGCCGTAATAGCTGGCCAGCATCAGCAAAGTGTCGCCCTTGCTGTTTTTCAGGTTCACCGGCAAACCGGCGGTGACCAGGCGATCAAGCATCTCGGCATCACCGTCGCGCGCCTTGTTGAAAACCTGCTCGGTGAATTCGGCAGCTTCTTCAGGGGTCATCTGGCGGCTTTGGTCGGACATGGGGCAACTCCACTTTCGGTCGATCGGAAAGCCGACAGTTTCCCGAGCGCGGCGAAAGCTGTCACCCCCTTTTTCTCAAAAGCGCTTATAGCCAAAATCAATAACGATGCTTGCCTTGATGAATTTCCGTCAACACTTCGTCAGTGACTCGAACATAAGTCTGCGTACCAGGCAGCCATGCGTAGATCGGGTCATCGCCCGTCTGACCGGGGTCGAAGCCTTCGTTTTTCAGGCGCGTCTTCTGGTATTTGAAGGTGCCGGTGGTTTCCATTTTGACTTTCACCCGCAAGAACAACGGCACCGCATAGGCGGGCATGCGTTCGCGGGCAAACGTCAGTAACTCGGCAAAATCCAGCGTGGCCAAGGATTCTGCCGGGGTGATTGCCGCCATGCCGGCGCGGCCGTTGGTGTTGCGGATTTCCACGCCATACGCCACCGCCTCGGAGATATGCGGGTGTTGCAGCAACAGGTTTTCGACTTCCGTGGTCGAGACGTTTTCGCCCTTCCAGCGATAGGTGTCGCCGAGTCGATCGACAAATTGCGCGTGGCCGAAACCGATGTTGCGCAGCAGATCGCCAGTGTTGAAGAAACGATCGCCCTTACTGAACACGTCGTGCAACACGACCTTGGCGGTTTTCTGAGGATCGGTGTAACCGTCCAGCGGCGCTTTCTCGTCGATCCGCGCCAGCAACAGGCCCTGCTCGCCTTTGCCGACCTTGCGCATGAACCCGTCGGCGCTGCGGATCGGCGCACCGCTGTCATGGTCGTAGGCGACCAACTCCCAAGCCATCAGCGAGAAACCGATGGTGTTGTCGAAGTTGAGAATGTTGGTGAAGCCGATGTTGCCGTCGCTCGCCGCGTACAGCTCACAGATGTGTTCGACCGCGAAGCGTGTCTTGAACTCGGCCCAGGCACCGGGGCGCAAGCCGTTGCCGATCATCTTGCGCACGTCGTGACGGCTGTCGTCGGCGCTGGCCGGTTGGTCGACCAGATAACGGCACAACTCGCCGACGTAACCAATAGTGGTCGCGCGATAGCGGCGCACATCGTTCCAGAACTGGCTGGCGCTGAATTTGCGCCGAATCGCGAAACCGGAAGCGCCGTTGACCGCCGAGCCCCAACACACACAGAGGCCGGTGGCGTGGTACAGCGGCAAGGTGCAATAGACGACGTCGTCGGGGCGCATGTCGAGGGCGATCATGCCGAAGCTCGCTGAACTGCGCATCCAGCGGCCATGTTTGAACACCCCGGCCTTGGGCAGGCCCGTGGTGCCTGAGGTGTAAATGTAGAAACACGGATCGTTGAAAAATACCTGCCGGCTGCTCGGCGGATTTTCGCTGCTGGCATCGGCACTGGCGCTGATCAGGTTGACGTAACCGTCGGGCGCAATCCCCGGATGGCTGTAGGTGTCGTGGTCGGCAATGAACCAGGTGCGCTGCGACGCTATCGAGACTTGCTCGCGCACTGCCGCAAACGCGGGACTCAATTCTTCGCCGACGACGATCGCCACCGGCCCCACCAGATTCACGCTGTGGATCAGCGTGTCGCGAGTCTGAGAAGTGTTGAGCAACGCACTGACGGCACCGATCTTGGCCAGCGCCAGAATCGTCACCAGCAATTCCGGACGGTTCTCGACGAACACCGCCACCACGTCGCCCTTGCCAATGCCCTGCCCGCTCAAATAATGAGCGATGCGATTGGCCCATTGATTGACCTGCGTGTAGGTCAACACGACCTCGCCCTGCAATAACGCCGGGCCTTGGGGATTGCGCAGGGTCGCTTGTTCAAATGTCCAGCCAAGGCCACAGCTTTGGGTCGGATCCGTGACGTTGGCTACCTTCATGCCCTTGACCACCCGCGGGATGGCTTTGGCAATCATCGGCAGTTTGCGGAGCATCATGCCCCAGGTAATCGTGTCGCTTGGCGCGTGACTCATGACAGCTCCCCGTTCGGCCTTGGTGTTGGCCGGTGTTTTTATTTTCGGGCAATGGCTTGGTGCAACCGACGCATTGGAGCGTGGATCGAGATCGAAAATACGTCAGCACTTCTCGGGCTGTACACGCGGTTTTTGCAATGTTTTGTATCCGCTGTTTGTGCGGATGCGACGAGGATCGCCAAGTGATCGAATGGTTCCGTCAAATCGACAACGATCCCGCAAAATGCAGGATGCACGATGGCCACTCATGCAGATTGCACGACACCTGAAAATCTCGTTATTTACAACACATTGATTTATAAGGATATTTTAAATTTAAAATGCTGGCACAATCTCTGCAATCTCCTCTGCATGCTTGCCATTCAAGTGCATACGGAGCTGAAAGACATGAGCCTGATCCAAGAAAAATTTACCTCGCTGTTCTCCAACTTCGAAGTCACCACCGCGCCACGTCCCGATGGCGGGATCCTGCTGACTCTGCGCAGCAGCGACGGCAAGGTGTTTAAACGCGCACTGACCTATCAGCAACTGCATGCCGGTGACCAACTGTCGTGGGCGATCAGCGCGATTCGCCGTGACCTGGCCGAACAAGCCAGCGAGTTGCCGCAAATTGCCATGTTGCAGAGCCAGCAGCGTTTTGCGCTGCCGACGTATCACTCGCTGTAATTTGTAAAACGCCTTAAACGAAACAGGCCGTGGAGCATGCGCTTCACGGCCTGTTTTTTTATGCGCGATCTCTACTACGATCGCTAACTCTTTGTAGGAGCTGCGGAACGCTGCGATCTTTTGATCTTGTTCTTAAAGATAAGGAAAAAAAAATCGCAGCGTGCCGCAGCTCCTTCAGGGGTTTTGGGTGGTCAGAAGGCTTCGGGTTCTATGCCGGTGAATGTGTCGACGGTGATGTGGCTTCCCAGCTCGCCGCCTTCGCGGGCCAGGCCGCAGGTCTGCAGACCGGCCGATTGCGCGGCGTCGAGTTCTTCGACGATGTCGGAGAGGAATAGAATCTCTTCCGGTTCAACGCCGATGGCTTGCTGGATGTTGGTGTAAGACTGCGCCTCACGCTTGGGCCCCGACGTGGTGTCGAAGTAACCGTCGAACAGCGGCGTTAGATCCCCCGCCTCCGAGCAGCCGAAGATCAGCTTCTGCGCCTGAATCGAGCCGGACGAATACACAAACAGTTGATAACCCGCCGCGTGCCAGCGTTGCAGTGCTTCAACGGCGTCCGGGTAAACATGCCCTTTCAACTGCCCGGCGTGATAACCCTGCGCCCAGACCATACCCTGTAAGGCCTTGAGCGGCGTGGCTTTGCGATCTTCCTCGATCCAGCTCAAGAGAATTTCAACGACCCGTTCAACCTCGGCCTGCGGTGCATTGCTGTCACGGCGCACGGCGTCGAGTTGCTCGGCGACATCGGCACGCTCGGCGTTCTGCCGAACGAAATCCGGCAGGTGTTTGGCCGCGTAGGGAAACAGCACGTCAAACACGAAACTCACCGCGCTGGTGGTGCCTTCGATGTCGGTGACAATGGCTTTGATCGACATCGAATCAGTCCTCCAGACGCGGGAAACGGCCGGCGATGTCTTCGCCGGTGAAATTGGCAACCCAACCTTCTGGATTGTTGAACAAGCGAATCGCGACGAAATGCGGATGCTCGCCCATGTCGAACCAGTGTTTGGTGCCGGCCGGTACCGAGATCAGATCGTTCTTCTCGCAGAGTACCGCGTAGACGTAATCGTCGATGTGCAGGGTAAACAACCCGCGACCGGCGACGAAAAAGCGTACTTCGTCTTCGCCATGGCGATGTTCTTCGAGGAACTTGGCGCGCAATTCGGCTTTTTGCGGGTGATCGCTGTTGAGGCTGATGACATCGACGGTGATGTAACCGCGCTCGGTCATCAGCTTGTCGATCTGCTCTTTATAAGCGCTGATCACTTCTTCCTGCGTAGCGCCGGGCTGGATCTTCGCCGCAGCTTGCCAACGGTCGAAGCGCACGCCCTGCTCGGCCAGGGTCGAGGCGATGTCTTCAAAGTGAGTCAGCACTTTGTTGGGAATGTCGGGGCTTGAGACGTGATAGACGGACAGGCTGCTCATTGGGGCAATTCCTCGGTATCGGCCTTGCCGTCCGGTTCTTGCAGACCGGTCGGGCAGAGCATTTCATCAGGCAAATGGGCTACTTCCGGTGAAGTCAGCCTTGGCGGTTCATGACGCTGCGGGTTTTCAATTCGCATTCAAACAGGAATTCAAAGGCCTCGATCTGCCGCAACGCGTCGTTCATCTGCGCGCCCCACGTATAGAGGCCGTGGCCGCGGATCAGATAACCGACGCAATCGGGATGGGCGTCGAGCCAAGGCTGCACCTTGGCGGCGAGGCGCGCAATGTCCTGATCGTTGTCGAAAATCGGCACGCGCACTCGCGATTCGTGGGTCGAGATGCCACTGAAGGCTTTTTGCAGTTCGTAGTCTTCGAACTCGATGAAGTCTTCCGGGGTCAGGCGCGACAGCACCGTGGCGTTGACCGAATGGGTGTGCAGCACCGCACCGATCTCCGCGCGCCAGCTATACAACTGGGTGTGCAGCAGGGTTTCGGCGGAGGGCTTTTTGCCCGGTTCCAGGCTGTTGCCCGACAGATCGGTGGCGAGCACATCGTCCAGACCCAACTGGCCCTTGTGCTTGCCGGACACGGTCAACAGCGCTTCGCTCGGCGACAGGCGTGTCGAGTAATTGCTGCTGGTGGCCGGCGACCAGCCGCGACCATAAAGAAAACGCCCGGCGTCGACGATTTGCTGGGCGAGCTGTTCACGCGTAAGGCTCATGGCCTGTCCTCTTGCATACGTGTGGCAATGATAACGGCAGCAGCGAGCGCCGCGAGACTGGCAATACTAAAGGTCAATGTCGCGCCGAGGGCATTCCAGCTGTAGCCGGAATACAACGCACCCATGGCGCCGCCGGTACCGGCGAGTGCCGCATACAGTGCCTGGCCCTGCCCTTGCTGACGGGCGCCGAAGCTACGTTGCACGAAAGCGATGGCCGCGGCGTGAAAACTGCCGAAGGTCGCCGCGTGCAGAATCTGCGCGAACAACAGCACCCACAGGAACTCGGCGAACGAACCTAGCAGCAACCAGCGCAGCGCCGCCAGCAGAAAACTCGCCATCAGCACCCGGCGCAGGGAAACCCGCGCGAGAATCCGGCTCATGCACATGAACATCAGCACTTCGGCGACGACACCCACGGCCCAGAGCATGCCGATGGTGCCGCGTGTGTAGCCGAGTCGTTCCAGGTGCAGGGTCAGAAAGGTGTAATACGGGCCGTGGCTCATTTGCATCAGCGCCACGCAGCCATGAAACGCCAGTACGCCGGGATTGCGCAGTTGCTTGAGGAATCCGTCGCCGCTTGACCGGTTGCCTTGTGGCGGCTGCGCGTTCGGCACCCACAGACTGCTGAGGACGATGCCGGCCATGATCAGCACCAGCGCCGCCGGGTAAATGTCGAGGCTCAGCCATTCGAACAGACGACCGAGGGCAACCACGGTGATGATGAAACCGATCGAACCCCACAGGCGAATCTGGCTGTAACGCGAGGTCTGCCCCTGCAAATGCGCCAAAGTGATGACTTCGAACTGCGGCAACACCGCGTGCCAGAAGAACGCGTGCAGCGCCATGACCATCGCCAGCCAGGCGTAGGTCTTGCTGACGAAGATCAGCGAGAAGGTCAGCAACGTGCACACCGCGCCAAAGCGCACGATGGCCAGGCGCTTGCCGGTGTAGTCGCCGAGCCAGCCCCAGATGTTTGGCGCCACGCAGCGCATCAGCATCGGGATCGCCACCAGCTCGCCAATGCGTGCGGCGCTGAAGCCGAGATGATCGAAGTACAGCGCCAGAAACGGCGCTGTCGACCCGAGCAAGGCGAAATAGAACAGGTAGAAACTGGACAGCCGCCAGTAAGGGAGCGCCGCCACGCCGGTTATGCCGCGACGGCTTTAGAGCCCGCCATCAAAGCTGACCCAGCACCGGCGTGCTCACGCGTACATCGGCGTTCTGGCCACGGTGACGCAGCAGGTGATCCATCAGCACGATGGCCATCATCGCTTCGGCAATCGGCGTGGCGCGGATGCCGACGCACGGGTCGTGACGGCCCTTGGTGATGACGTCGACCGGGTTGCCGTGGATGTCGATCGAACGGCCCGGGGTGGTGATGCTCGACGTTGGTTTCAACGCGAGATGGGCAATGATCGGCTGACCGGAGGAAATGCCGCCGAGGATGCCGCCGGCGTTGTTGCTGAGGAAGCCTTGCGGGGTCATTTCATCGCGGTGTTCGGTGCCGCGTTGGGCAACCGAGGCGAAACCGGCGCCGATTTCCACGCCTTTGACGGCGTTGATGCTCATCAGCGCATGGGCCAGTTCGGCGTCGAGGCGGTCGAAGATCGGCTCGCCCAGACCGGGCATGACGCCTTCGGCAACCACGGTGATTTTTGCGCCGACCGAGTCTTGATCGCGGCGCAACTGGTCCATGTAGGCTTCCAGCTCAGGGACTTTGTCCGGATCCGGGCTGAAGAAGGCGTTCTCTTCCACCGAATCCCAGGTCTTGAACGGGATTTCGATCGGGCCGAGTTGGCTCATGTAGCCACGGATGACGATGCCCTGAGTGGCGAGGTATTTCTTGGCGATCGCACCGGCCGCTACGCGCATCGCGGTTTCGCGCGCCGAGCTGCGGCCGCCGCCACGGTAGTCGCGCTCGCCGTATTTGTGGTGGTAGGTGTAGTCGGCGTGGGCCGGGCGGAACAGATCCTTGATCGCCGAGTAGTCCTTGGACTTCTGGTCGGTGTTGCGGATCAGCAAGCCGATTGAGCAACCGGTGGTGCGTCCTTCGAACACGCCGGAAAGGATTTCGACTTCGTCGGCTTCCTGACGCTGGGTGGTGTGGCGACTGGTGCCCGGCTTGCGGCGATCGAGGTCGCGCTGCAGGTCTTCGAGGGAAATCTCCAGGCCCGGCGGGCAGCCGTCGACAATGGCGACCAACGCCGGACCATGACTTTCGCCAGCGGTGGTGACAGTGAACAACTTGCCATAGGTATTGCCGGACATGCAGGACGCTCCGTGAAATCAAACCCAAATTCGTGATGCGCGCCAGTATACGCAGGCTAACCGAGTAGTTCATCCTCGAACCTTAGTGGTGCGGGTGAGTCCAACCGGCACCTTGGCGAATGATGGCGTGATGATGCTGCGAGTTTTGATCTTGAGTCTTACCCTGTTTACGGGCTTTGCCCAAGCGACGGTCCTACAACGCCCGGTAACTTTGGACACCGGCACTGGCGAGCTTTTCGGCTCGCTGTTGCTGCCAAAGTCCGACAGTCCGGTGCCGGTTGTCCTGATCATTTCTGGCTCCGGTCCTACGGATCGTGACGGAAACAACCCCGACGGCGGGCGCAACGACAGCCTGAAACGGCTGGCCTGGGTGCTGGCCAAGCACAACATTGCCAGCGTGCGATACGACAAGCGTGGTGTAGCGGCGAGCCTGGCGGCGACTCCGGATGAGCGTAACTTGTCGGTCGAAGCCTATGTCGCCGACGCCCAGGCCTGGGCGCGCAAACTCAAGGCCGATCCGCGATTCGGCCCGTTGATCCTGCTCGGCCACAGCGAAGGCGCGATGATCGCCACGCTGGCGGCACCGAATGCTGATGCGGCAGCGCTGATTTCGCTGTCCGGCACTGCCCGACCGATTGATGAGGTGTTGCGCCAACAACTGGCGCGCAGCCTGCCGCCGCCACTGATGCTGCGCAGCAATGAGCTGCTCGACAGCCTCAAGGCCGGCCACACCGATGACAATGTGCCGCAACCGTTGCAGGTGATATTCCGTCCGAGCGTGCAGCCGTATCTGATTTCGCTGTTCCGTCAGGATCCAGCCAAGGCTTTCGCGCAATTGCAGATGCCGGCGCTGATTGTTCAGGGCAGCAACGACATTCAGGTCGGCGTCGATGACGCGAAGCTGCTCAAGGCTGCCAAACCCGACGCCGAACTGGTGGTGATCGAAGGCATGAACCATGTATTGCGCATCGTCCACAACGACATGAAGCGGCAATTGGCCTCGTACAAGGATCCGAATTTGCCCCTGGCGGCGGAACTGGGCAGCAAAATCATCGAGTTTATTGACGGACTTCGCACCCGTTAAGCGTCGTTTGCCCTCCAGTCCTGACAAAAACGGCCGATAAGCCTTTGTCGCCAGCGCAATGGCTGGCGACAAGCAGGGCTTGGACAGGATCTCGCCGTTATGACTGATACCCCGACTTCACCCGACACCACCGCTGAAAAAGACGCACCGCCAGCGGCCGAGCTGCCGTGGGCGGATGTCCATGTCGAGCACCACAAGATGCTCCGCCTGGCCCCGTTGCAGACTGATCGTCACACCGGTGGCCGGCCGCTGCGCTTTGTCGAGTTCGGCTATGCCGAGCGCAACAGCAAAGAACACAGCCTGATGCGCATGGAAATCAAGCTGCCTGGCCAGCGCGTGCGCAAAGAACAGAATCACCTCGATATCTGGGTCAATCACACGACCAAGCGTGTGCATTTCGGCCCGGACAGCGGCCTGCAGATCGAGCCGTTGAACCGTGGCATCGGCCGTTACATGGCGGCGCAAGGGATCAACTGGGCGAAAAAGCGTTGGCCGACGTACACCGTCGACGGCATGGACTTGAACAACAAGGACGCGCTGAATGAAGACACGCGGCTGCGTCGCGATCATTTCCTGCGCGTCCACGGGTTTGATGTGGTGTACGCCGATGCCCAGCATTTGAAGGGCAGCGTCAAGGAAGTGCAGGTCGGTGACTTGCTGGGCGACTGGAACAGCGAAAAGCTGCAGAACGTCGAGATTCTCGAAGCGGCGCAGATGCTTCAGCAGGCCGAGCAGAATCTGGCCGAGCAGGAAGTGAAGCTGAAGAAGCAGGAAGAGAAAGTCGGCAAGTTCAAGCGTGAAGACGCTGGGCTGCGCTTTACGATTACTTGTCTGGTGGCGTTTGCGGTGTTTCAGGCGGGGCTGTTGATCTGGATTGCCACGCACCGGTAGATCAAAAGATCGCAGCCTTCGGCAGCTCCTACATTGGAATTGGTGTACACCCTGTAGGAGCTGCCGAAGGCTGCGATCTTTTGCTTTTAGGCCTTAGACGCGGGAAGCGAACAAGGCCTGGTGAGCGCGGCACTGTTCAGCGGTCAGCATGAACACGCCATGCCCGCCGCGCTCGAATTCGAGCCAGGCAAAATCGACTTCCGGGTACAGCGCGTCAACGTGCACCTGGCTGTTGCCCACTTCGACAATCAGCAAACCCTTCTCGGTCAGATGATCCGCCGCTTCCGCGAGCATCCGGCGCACCAGGTTCAGACCATCATCGCCACACGCCAGGCCCAGCTCGGGCTCATGCTGATATTCATCCGGCATGTCGGCGAAATCTTCCGCATCGACGTAAGGCGGGTTCGACACGATCAGGTCGAAACGCTGCCCCGGCAGGCCATCGAAACCGTCGCCCTGCACGGTGTACACACGCTCATCGACGCCATGGCGCTCGATGTTCTGGTTAGCCACTTCGAGCGCTTCGAACGACAGATCCGCCAGCACCACTTCGGCATTCTGGAACTCGTAGGCACAGGCGATGCCGATGCAGCCGGAACCGGTGCACAGGTCGAGAATGCGCGCAGGCTCGGTGCCGATCCACGGGGCAAAATGGTTTTCGATCAGTTCACCAATCGGTGAGCGCGGGATCAACACGCGCTCGTCGACGATGAACGACATGCCGCAGAACCACGCTTCACCCAACAGGTAAGCGGTCGGAATACGTTCTTCGATACGGCGCTTGAGCAGGCGTTGCAGGTTCACCAGTTCGTCGTCTTCCAGCGCACAATCGAGGTAGCTGTCGGCGATTTCCCACGGCAGGTGCAACGCACCGAGTACCAACTGCCGGGCTTCGTCCCAGGCATTGTCGGTGCCATGGCCGAAAAACAGATCCTCCCCATGGAAGCGGCTGACGGCCCAACGGATGTGGTCGCGCAGGGTACGAAGTCGGGAAGTGATCACGGGGGCAGAACTCCAGAAAAAACGACTGGCGATTCTACCAGCCAAAACGCGCGCCGACGACGCAGGAAAATCGTCGCGGCGACGGTAGGCGTTTTGTGTCTTTTTGCTTCAGCGGTTCAACATAACGTGTAACTTGACATGGCTGCAGGCCAGTAACGACGGTGCCTACGATGGTAGCGATTCACAGAACCGCTCAGCCAGAGGACAATGTCGCAAAAGCCCCACCCCAAGGAGCCCCAGAATGTCCGTTCCAAAAACGATGTTTCAACTCAGCGGTCGCGGTTATGCAGCGGCCACACTGAGCCATGCCACCGTGGTCATCATCGATGCCCAGAAAGAATATCTCAGCGGCCCGTTGGCCCTGAGCGGCATGGACGCGGCCGTCGCGAACATCAAACAAATTGTTGCCGCAGCCCGTGCAGCCGGTCGGCCGATCGTGCACGTGCGTCATCTCGGCACCGTTGGTGGCCTGTTCGACCCACAGGGCGAACGTGGCGAATTCATCCCTGGGCTGGAACCGCAGGGTGATGAAACCATCATCGGCAAACTGCTGCCGAGCGCCTTCCATGGCACCGAATTGCTCGACCGTCTGCAAAACCTCGGCTCTCTGGACCTGATCGTTTGCGGTTTCATGAGCCATTCCAGCGTCAGCACCACCGTGCGTGCGGCGAAGAACCTCGGGTTCCGCTGCACGCTGGTCGAAGACGCCTGCGCCACCCGCGACCTGCCGTTCAAGGGCCGGGTACTGAGCGCCGAACTGGTTCAGGAAGCGGAAATGGCGATCATGGCCGACAACTTCGCCACCCTCGCGCTGACTCAAGACCTGATCTGATCTGCTCTGATGAGCGGTTCAGCGCGCCGCTCATCCGCAAAATCCTCTCATTTGCCGCAAATGCCATAGCCTCAGGAACAACCCGGTCAACTCCCGGTCGAAGGGCCGATACCCATTGAGGAAGGTCGGAATGAAGTTATCCGATGGATTTGACGCACGCCGCTTGCGGCCCAAAGGCCAAAGCAACTGGCGTTTTCGATTCGGCGCGGCGATCGCGGCCATTCTGGCCACCTTCGGCGTGTTGTTGGCAATGGCCGGAGCGGCCAGCCTGATCGGGCACCCTCCGGCGCTCGGTGATTTGAACGCTACACCGATGGGTTCGGCGATCATTCTGGCGGTCGGTTTGCTGTTTCTGTATTTCGGTGTCGCCCTGTGGCGCCGCTGCCGCCGTCGCGCACGGCAATCGCGGGAACTGAACATGTCCCCGCACCTGATGAAAAAACACGACTGATTCACCGGCCTGGCTTTTTGCCGGGCCGTTTTGTTTCGACTTGGGTAAACTGGCCGCCCTTCGCGGAGGCTGACATGCAAGACGACGATTTTTCCCTGTTCAAAAGTGCGATCCAAGGCGTCAAGCCGATCAAGCACGACCGCGCCGACACCGGCAAACCCAAGGCTGACCGCGCACAGATTGCCAAGCTGCGCCAGTCCGCCACCGTTCGCACCGACACCGCTACCGTGGATGGTCTGTCCGATCAGTTCGTGATCGATGTCGGCCCGGAAGACGAGTTGATGTGGTCACGCGACGGCGTGCAGGAAAGTCAGATGCGCAAGCTCAAGGTCGGTCAGATCCCGTTCGAAGGCAGCCTCGACCTGCACGGCATGAGCGTGGAAAAGGCCCGCGAAACCCTCTGGGCCTTTCTCGCTGAAGCGACAAAATTCGAAATCCGCTGCGTGCGTGTCACCCACGGCAAGGCCGTGCGCCTGGACGGCAAGCGGCCGATGATCAAAAGCCACGTCAACACCTGGTTGCGTCAGCATGCGCAGGTGCTTGGGTTCTGTTCGTGCCAGGCCAAACATGGCGGTGCCGGCGCGGTGTACGTGATGCTTAAACGCACGATGATGGAAGGTCGCGACGAATAATCCCGTTACACCGAACTTGCAGGGTCGTGTCCGCCACCGTACCCTTGCCCTTTGCGAAAATCCCCCACAGGTAGTTTCATGTCCCTGGAACAGAATTACACCGCGATTCTCGGCCAACTGGGCGAGGACGTCTCCCGCGAGGGCCTGCTCGACACGCCAAAGCGTGCCGCCAAAGCCATGCAGTACCTCTGCCGCGGTTATCAACCGACGCTCGAAGAGGGCACCACCGGGGCC